>NZ_JAEQCF010000054.1:0-33681 GCF_020738625.1 Microcoleus sp. PH2017_09_SFU_O_A | reverse complement strand
GAGGGAGATACGGCGACGTATGCTCTCTTACCCGACAATCGCACGTCCGGTTCTAACTGAGAGGGGCGGGGAATAATATCCCCCCTCGACTCAACCAGAGATTGGGCTTGCAAGAGAAATCAAGTAAGCCATTCTGACCAGCCTAAGTCTTCACTGACTACGTTATTTGGGTCACGACACCCTGTGGATGCGACGCCAGTCTCCTGCTCTGTCGCTAGTGGTTAAACAGTTTTAAGGTCACTGAAACAGTGCTGCTAGCCCAACAAGCCCTTATAACATTGGCGAGGCGAACATTACCCCGCAAGGGAGGCTCCACAAGAGCAAACATTATGCGTACAGGGTTGCAAGGTTTGAAACGGTAACTGTCCCGTTGAAAGTGCATTACAAAAGTACACCAAACCAAGCAACTCCAAGGCGGTAATGGCAAGAAAGATTCAAGGCGGTTGAAACCGCCCGGGTTGTTTCCCTCTCAGGTCTAAAGACTCTGAGTTTCTCACTTACCGAATAGTTTGATGATTTTTGAGCGCCTTGAAATACTACAGCCAACATCCTAACGCTTTCTCGATCGACTATCTCAACGACTTACGAGGAGCAATTCTCGCCTCACCTTACTTTGCAACCAACAACCTCAACCGCGATTTCATCGGCACAAAAGGCTTTTCCGTGGTATTTGGGCGCGCTCAAATCGCCGAAGTCGAGCGCCGATTCCCGTTGTTCAAACCCTATCTAGACCAAGCATTACAGCCGGAATGCAACGCTTTTTACCTCAATCCCCTGCTTCTAGGCGAAGGTTCCCGCGTCGATCCGCATATCGATCGATCTTTGCGATCGTACTGCAAAACGGTTGAACCTCCCGCCGCCGTCAGCGTTTTGTACGTACAAGTTCCCCCAAATTTGCAAGGCGGAGAATTGATACTCCGGCGCAACAAACAGCAAGTCGGACAGATTAAGCCACAAGTCAATTCACTGATCTATTTTCAAGGAGATTTGACACACTCAGTCAACGCCGTAAAAAGTAGCGGGACTCGCTTAAGTTTGGTTTGCGAACAGTACAGTTTGAGCGCCACAGAATTACAAGATATTCCCGGATTTACAATCGAGTCTCGGGCCGCGAAAGCAAAGAATAAGTGAAGTTTATTCGATAATTGATATCTGATCCAGTGAATGAATCAAAATGCTTGTAGGGGCGGGTTAACCAACAATTTATGGCTCAAACCAACAATCTCATAAACCCGCCCCCACCACGCGACAAAATTAGCTCGCGCGCAATTCAACGGACATGAAATGAGCTAGTAGCTAGTAGGGTGCGTCAGCTTTGAACTCTCAATTATTGACAAAATAACCCGCTGCTGACACACCCTACAACTCAAATTCTGCCGTTATGTGCGATCGGGCGATCGCCACCTTGGAAAAAAAACTAAAATTCTGTAGCCTACGATACATTTATTTTCTTAATGATTGTTTACAATTTCCAAGTGTAGATTGTGTACTCTCCATAATTCCCCAAAACCCTAAACAAGTGCGTTGTTTGGTGGACAGCGATTTATCGATCGTCGAACCATTAAAAACCATAAGTAGTTTTGACCAGAATTCATAGGAATTAACTCGCACAAAATTTTTGAGCTTACCAGGGTGAAAATTAGCCAGCAAATCTGTGCAGCGCCGACATCTACGATGTTGACTCAAATTAGTACAGTCTCCAGTCATCTATTTGCTTGCTAATAATCGAAATCCAACCGCATCTATGGAACACCGGATTCTCACCAACACCGACGGCGAAGAGATTCCGCCTCGCTCCTCCAATCTTTGAGAGCCAGCCAAACAAGGCATTCTCCAAAAAGTTAGGTCAGACTAAAAATGTTGGTAAATCCAACATATTCGTCAACGGTTAGAATTGCACTAACCTATATTTTTTCACAGCTACTCGTCCTTAATTCGCATAAAAATAACCATGAGTGGAAACGAATCGCGCATTCAAGCAATTTCTCAAATCGTCAACCGCCAAATAACTCCTGCAAAGCCTCCCAAGCGGTTAGAAGAAATGTGGGCAACAGACGTGTTTAGTCTGAGCAAAATGCAAGAAAGCCTGCCCAAAAGCATTTTTAAATCAGTCAAAAATACCATTCAAACAGGTACAACACTCGATCCTTCCGTAGCCGATGTAGTTGCAGTAGCAATGAAAGATTGGGCTATTTCCAAAGGAGCCCTCTACTACGCCCACGTATTCTATCCACTAACAAATAGCACCGCCGAAAAACACGACGGTTTCATCTCCGTCCAAAGCGACGGCTCCGTCATCTCAGAATTTGCAGGTAAACTGCTAGTACAAGGCGAACCCGACGGTTCATCCTTCCCCAACGGTGGCATTCGCTCCACCGCAGCAGCTCGCGGATACACAGCCTGGGATGTCACCAGCCCCGCCTATGTCATGGAAACAGACAACGGCATGACATTGTGCATTCCCACTGTTTTCATCTCCTGGACAGGTGAAGCCCTAGACAAGAAAACCCCGCTTTTGCGCTCCATTGCTGCCATGAACAAAGCAGCAACCAGAGTCTTAAAACTGCTAGGAAATACCGAAGTCGCTCCCGTAAATTCCAGTTGCGGTGCCGAGCAAGAATACTTCCTGATCGATTCCAACTTCGCCAACAGCCGCCCCGATTTGTTATTAGCAGGTCGCACCCTGTTTGGCAAGCCTCCTGCCAAAGGTCAGCAATTTGACGACCACTATTTTGGAGCAATTCCAGAGCGCGTTCAAGTCTTCATGCAAGAAGTAGAAGAAAGAATGTACCGCCTGGGAATTCCTGCCAAAACTCGCCACAACGAAGTAGCACCAGGTCAGTTTGAAATTGCACCCTTTTTTGAAGCAGCAAACGTCGCCAGCGACCACCAACAATTAACCATGACAATTCTCCGCAACACCGCGAAGAAACATGGTTTTATGTGCTTGCTGCACGAGAAGCCTTTCGCAGGAATCAACGGTTCCGGCAAACACGTCAACTGGTCAGTCGGTAACGCCACCCAAGGCAACTTATTAGATCCAGGCGATACACCACACTCCAACATACAGTTCCTAGTTTTCTGCGGCGCTGTAATTCGCGGCGTTCACAAATACGGCCCCTTGTTGCGCGCCGTAGTTGCAACTGCTAGCAACGACCACCGCTTGGGCGCCAATGAAGCTCCGCCAGCAATTATCTCTGTCTATTTGGGATCCCAATTAGAAGATATCTTCGATCAAATTAGCAAGGGGGGTATTAAGGATTCCCAAGGTCGCGGAATCATGAATTTAGGCGTAGAAACACTGCCTGTTTTCGTCAAAGATGCCGGCGACAGAAACCGGACTTCGCCCTTTGCCTTTACTGGAAACCGCTTTGAATTCCGCGCAGTAGGTTCGGGTCAATCTGTTTCCGGCCCGCTGGTCGCGATGAATACAATTCTCGCAGATTCTTTGGACTGGGTTGCTAACAAATTAGAAAGCGCTTTGACCAACGGAACTGACTTGAATGCTGCCATCCAAACACTCTTGAAAGAAGTGATGGACGAGCACGGCGCTGTGGTATTTGGCGGCAACGGCTATTCTGAAGAATGGCACAAAATGGCCGTTGAAGAACGCGGTTTAGCTAACTTGCGGACTACCGCTGATGCTTTGCCCGTATTGAAGGCAGAATACATTGAGGACTTGTTTGAAAAGACAGGTGTTCTCACTCCGGTTGAATTGGAAAGCCGTTTTGATGTGTATGCAGAGCAGTATATACTGGCTATTGAAGTCGAAGCAAAATTGGTCGGCAGCATTTCCAAAACAATGATTTATCCGGCAGCGGTGAGATATTTGTCGGATCTTTCTAACACAATTGCTGGCTTGAAAGAGATTGGCATTGAATTAGAAAAGGCAACTGCTCAACAAGTCGCGACGCTGGTTAAGTCGATGATGGATACTGCGAGCAAGTTGAGTGATGCTTTGAGCAAGCACGATTTTGCTACAACTGAAGAGCATATGCAGTATGCTTCGCAAACCATTCGTCCTTTGATGGATGAGGTTCGTCAGTATGCTGATGCTTTGGAAGCTGAAGTGGCTGATGATTTGTGGCCGCTTCCTACTTATCAAGAAATGCTGTTTGTTAAGTAAGCTGTTGGGCATCTAAATTGTATTTTTGGGGCGGGCTTTCTGGCCCACCCCACAAGACTTTTCTTAAACTTGACTATACAATTTCAATGCACTTGTGCTTAATCGCAAACCTGGTTAATTTCTGGTGAGATTTGTGGGGACACGGCAATGCCGTGTCCCTACAATATTATTTTGGGGTAGGGACACGGCACTGCCGTCTCCTTTGATGTTATGGTTAAAAACTTTATTTTAATCAACGCCCTACAGTTGCTATCAACCGGATTTCAGCGCTCCCGGCAAACAGGCAAAGCAGGCTTCGATCGCTGCGGAACTTGAGCCATTTGATTGTATGCTACAAGCGTTACTTGTCCATCAGCATTTATCACCCAACCTTGAGCGGGAATCACTGGCTGGGGCTGAATTTCTATTTCTGCTTTTGTACCCTGTAGATTCTGACTGCTACCGACGGCCGGTTCCACCCAACTAAACAGGGTAGAATCGCTGCTGAGCAAATCATTTGGGTTCGCAGGTATTCCTCCTTTACCAGTAATAGTAAACTCACTTCCCGCCCCTTGAGTGCAAGGATTAGCTACAATTAACGCCTCTGGAGAGATAACATTTTGTGGCAATTCTACCAATCCTTGAGCCGGATTGACACCAGAAGTGCTAAACGTTACTGCCCCTTGCAAAGCCGGGCCAGCCTGTTGCGAAATAGCCGCGATGTCGCTAGTGGGAATTAAAGAAGTTGGATTCACTTGTAAGTTAGCAAATTCAGCATCAGTCAATCCTAAAGTGCTTCTAGCTGCTTCGCGATTAATGCTCGTAAAACCAAATATATTCGGGACATTCACCGCAACTTGTCCGCCCCTGGCTGTGCGAGCATTGGCTGTAATATCACTATTTTCTCGCGGGAGGGCTAACAAAATATCGCTATTAATTCTGATGTTGCCGCCATCAGAATTACCTGCATCGGTGGTAATTCTGCTATTGCGCCGCAACTGGATGGATCGCGATCGCAGATTAATATTTGCCCCAGTACCAGATACGGTTGTACCATCAATGCTGGCTTTGTTATCCAGGGCGATCGCATCAGCAACAACGTTGATATTGCCAGCGCGTCCCGATCCAATACTTGCCACATTGACCGTTGCCCCATCCCTAATAATCAATTGATTAACATTCAGATTCAACGAGCCCGCATTCCCCGTAGCGTTGGGATTGACAAAACTAAACGCCCTGCCAGCCGAAGCCTCAATTCTACTGCTGAACCGACCGTTATTCCCACTGCCTTGGACTTCTGTGCGATCGGCATTAATTGTAATATCTCCCGCATCTGCTGCACTCAAAGAAGCCGCAGTAATAATGCCCCCATCCCGCACAGTGAGTACAGGCGTAGAGAGGCGGATATCTCCACCCCGGCCAGAGCTTGTAGTTTGAGTGCCAAGAACACTCGGTGCGAAGCCCGCATTCCCCCCTGTCAAAACTCCAGACACGCCGCTCACTTCGATCGAGTCTGAAGCTCTGATAGTTAAAGTTCCTCCTGGCCCCCCACCGGTAGAAAACACATTTTCACCAATAATCGTACCCGTCGATAAAGTAATTACAGCTCCATTAGAAACAGTCAGCCGCTTAGTGTCGATCGTAATATCCCCAGCTTTCCCCTTTCCATCGAAAGAGCTAGTAGCCAGAGTAGTTTGCCCCGTACCTCCACCCAGACTCCCCGACAATTCTACAGATTCATTCGTTTTAATCGCGATATTCCCCGATGCTCCATCACTACGGCTGATGCCGATCAGACTGGCTCCATCGCGCATGATTAACCGTTGTGCGTCAACAGTGATACTTCCGCCTTGGCCGGTACTTCCACGAGTTGTGCCGCTGTTGAGCACTGAACCGATCAATTCGACGGTGTTAGCACGGATATTCAGATTTCCGGCATTTGCAGCAGTAAAGGTACTGGTACCGCCCAGTGCCCCATCGCGCAGCAGCAGCCGAGGAGTGTCAATGTTAATATTTCCAGCGGCTCCACTACCAGCAGTACCAGCACTCAGCATAATTTGCGGGTCAAAAGGGTTGAACGCTCCAGAGGCTAGATATTGGCTATAAACCCGCTGATAGCCTTCAATTCCCAGCCCGCTCATTTCTACTGAGTCAGTAGCGTGGATGTTTAAATTGTTCCCCTTCCCATCTCCGAGTGTGGCGCTGAGAATTTGCGACCCTTTATCTACTCGCAAGTTTTGGGCATTAATATCAATACTTCTGCCATCAAGATTTCCGAGTGTTAGGCTATAAATTCCTGAACTACTGACGGTGACATTAGAACCTCTGATGTCAATTTTTCCACCGCCTAATCCGCTGGTATTTATCAATGCACCGTTCATTTCAATGTTGCCAAAGTTCTGAATATTGCTGTAGTTTAAATTCAGACCTAAAGCTGTTGGTTCAAATTGCACTAAACCTGGAGTTTTCACACTTCCTAATAATATTTGTCCGGTATAAGCTGTTAAATTGCCGCCGTTTAGTTGAATGTCTCCACCAATTAAGGCTAAAGTTTGACCGGGGTCTACGGCTAAACCAAGTTTGTTAGAAACAGGAACCTCTATCGGTAGTGGTGGTAAGCTTGGTGTTGGGCCAATTGCTTGGGAAGTGTTGACAATTGTACCGGGATTGTCTCGAAATCTCAAGCCCACAGGAATATTAATCGCTAATAACGGCACGGCGCTGGGGTTCGCGCTGCTAAATTCAAAGCCGTTATTAAAAACAATACTATCAGCGGTTGAACCGATAAATGAGCCGCGTAAATCTAATCGAGCATTGGGGCCGAAGATAATTCCTTTCGGATTGAGTAAGAATAAGTTGGCGTTTCCTTGTACTCCTAATGTTCCTAAAATATTGGAAGAATTGCTACCTGTGACGCGGGTAAAAATGTTAGCAATGCCGTTAGGATTGGCAAAATATGCGCCTCTACCTTCACCGACGTTGAATTCGCGGAAACTGTGAAATAAGCTAGAACCGCGACTTGCACCGCCTTCTATGCGGTCTGATGGTAGGTTATTGATGCTGTCGGAGACTGTGCGGGAGTTTTCAGTTGCTAAAGTGCGATCGGGGATGATTTGAGCAATTGTGGCAGTGGGAAATAGCAATAAGAAAGCAAAAAATAGAGTAGAAGATAGGCGGGGCATTGTTTAACCTCTCTTAGAAGTTACGCTGCTGAATAAAATTGGACGATCGACATTAGATATCTGGCGAAAAACTAATCTCGAACAGGCTTTCCGGCCTGTTGCACAAGAATTATACCAGATGTCTAATTGTATTTTTCAATCAGCCGATCGCCCAAACTCAAATTCCCTCATCAATCAAACGATTTGTTTGCTCGCGGGTTCCCCCGTACCAGGAGGTACTACTGAATCGCCAAAAGCAATCCGCAGAAAAGGCGGAGCCAAGAAAGTCGTCAGAATCACCATGATAATAATCGAGACTTCCAACGGCTTATCCAACACCCCACTCGCCGAACCAATTCCGGCAAAAACCAAACCGACTTCGCCCCGAGGAATCATCCCAACTCCGATCGCCAATCGATTGATTCCGGGCACACCAAACACCACCCAACCTGTAACAATTTTGCCAATAATCGCCACCACAATCAAGAAAGCCGCAATCAAAAGGCCCGCCCGATTATCCGGCACTGCTGGGTTCAAAACTCGCAAATCGGCCCTAGCTCCCACTGTCACAAAAAAGATGGGGACAATGACATCTGAGATGGGTTTCACCAATTCATCCAACTCTGTGCGCGCATCGCTTTTATCCAACACCAAACCAGCCGCAAACGCACCCAAAATCGCTTCCAGATGAATTGCGTTGCCCAGAAATGCCATGAATAAGGCGAAAATAAAGGCCGGGATAATAATATTGCCGCGAGTTTTGAGTTGGCCCACCACCGCCGAGAAGGTTTTGTCGAAGACACCGCCCAACAGAATCGAACCTAACAGAAATACAGTGGCGCTGACAATCAAATAGATGACATTAACAACATCAATTTCACCAGTTTTAGCTAAGCTAGCGACAACAGCTAGGACAATAATTCCCAGCACATCATCAATCACTGCCGCACCGACAATAATTTGACCTTCTTTAGATGTCAGTTGTCCTAAATCAGACAACACTTTCGAGGTAATTCCGATGCTGGTTGCTGTCAAAGCCGCACCTGCAAAAATTGCCGGAATTGCTGGAGTGTGGAAAATTACCATCAAGCCAACAGTACCTGCGGCAAAGGGAACAGCCACGCCTACACAGGCGACAACGACGGCTTGAACTCCGACTTGTTTTAGTTGATTGAGATCGGACTCTAAGCCAATTTCAAACAGCAGAATAATTACGCCTAATTCGCCCAGCACAGAAATGATTTCACTCTGCGACTCAAAGACACTGGTAAGGGCGGCAGGGGATAGATGGTTGAGCGATTGTAGAACACTCATAATCCCGGAGTCTGAAGCTGACAGCCCGCTTTCGGAAAAAACGATCAGGTGTAAAGCAGACACCCCGACAATTACCCCTGCTACCAATTCACCCAATACGGGCGGTAAATCGAAGTTTCTCGCTACTTCTGCGCCGAATTTACTGGCGATATAAATCACTACTAAACTGAGCAAAACTCCGCTGAGGACGATCGGCGAATTTTCGGGATCGACTGTTGCTAGCAAAGGTATGGGAGCAATTAGCGGTGCTATCCCTGAACTGAAAGCTGTAATTGTATGGTTCACAAACATGAGTGATGTGATGGTAATAAAGATGATTCTACGCTGATTGATGATTGAATTTATGAAGTGTAGTAGGGACACGGCGCCGTGCCCATAGGTGTCAACTTATGACTACAACCCTTGATAAGTCTCGTTTTTACCTGAGTCCAGATCCCCCTAAATCCCCCTTAAGAAGGGGGACTTTGAGAAGACTCCTGTCCCCCCCTTCTTAAGGGGGGTTAGGGGGGATCTGGCTTTAATCGTCAAACAATAGTCTCTGAATGGGTTTGACGTTAAGTTGACACTAATGGGCATTGCCGTGTCCCTACGGGGATTGAGCGATAGGCGGGTGTACTTCATAAATGTGGAATTTGCTGTATCAAGCAAAACTTGAAGAACCCAAATCTGGGGGAACATCCTGCCATCTTCCTTGTCCTACTGCTTGAATTGCTTCTTTTAGCATGATATCGCCGGTATAAATTGCTCTACCAACGATCGCACTTTTGACACCAATTGGTTCCAAAGCCAACAAACTTAACAAATCTGCGATCGAACTGACGCCGCCGGAAGCAATCACCGGAATCGAGATGGCGCTAGCAATTTCCCGCAAAGATTCCAAATTCGGCCCTTCCATGGTGCCGTCGCGGTGAATGTCGGTGTAAATAATTTCAGCCGCCCCTAATTCTGCCATTTTTTGCGCCAATTCTGTCGCTAAAACTTCGGAAGTTTCCAGCCAGCCTCTAGTCGCAACTTTACCGTTTCTGGCATCGATTCCGACGAGAATTTGACCTGGAAATTCGGCACACAATTCACCGACTAATTGCGGTTGTTCGACGGCGACAGTGCCGAGAATGGCGCGCTGAACGCCTAATTTGAGAATTGCCGCGACAGAAGGGCGATCGCGCATTCCGCCTCCTAATTGACAGGGAACGTCTACTGCGCGGACGATCGCCTCAATAGCTGCTAAGTTTACAGGATGACCTGCTTTTGCCCCATCGAGGTCTACCAAATGCAGCATTGTGGCGCCTTCATTTACCCACTGTCTGGCGACTTCGACGGGATTTTCGTTAAAAGTTTGGGACTTGGCGTAGTCTCCCTGATAGAGTCTGACGCATTTTCCGTCCAAAAGGTCGATCGCTGGAATTACATTCATAATATTTGGGAATTGGGGAATTGGGGAATTGGGAATTGGGAATTGGGAATTGGGAATTGGGAATTGGGAATTGGTAATTGACTGCTGTCAACTGTCAACTGTCAACTGTCAACTGTTTAAATACCTTCACAACCGCTATTTAAATGAAACATAATCGATGACGATAGAGTTGACCACAAAGGAGTATCAATCTCAGCTTCTCGCAAAGCTTCAGCCGTCCAGTCATTGCAAGTTCTCAAAATAGAGTAACTGCCTTTTGCTTCATAAAAACTGTCAGTGTTGTAGTAGCCGTAGCTGATTTTTATTTTATTACCTGCTGCGTCTAATTGGAATGTATTTTTAAGGAAATTTACCAGCCTCCGATAATTTTTCCCACTAATTTTAACACATTTGGTTTCTATATCTTGAGGAAAAACTCGATAACCTTGAACGTGGAGGGTAGACGGAGTAGGGAGAAATAGAGCATTGAAAGCTATAACTGGGTTGATGGTTGCTGAGGTGGGACTTTCCAGCATAAAAGCTCGATCTCCCCAGCCAAAAGACAAATATTTATAATCATAATTTGCCTCTCGTCCTATTTGTGTAATTGGTAAATATTGATTCCAGTCAAAGTATTGATTTTTAACTGGAACGATGATTTCGGTGTGGATGCCTTGGTTAGAAACTTGTACGCTAACTGTGCAATTTTTTTGCGAGGATTGTTCCCACTTTCGGGGAGTCAGGTAGCCGATTGCAGCAAGGATAGCAATCAGACATAAATTAAGAATACAAATGCGGTAAATTAATTTAGTGTTAAACATTATATCTATTTTCAAGGTTCGTAGTGAGGACTTTAGTCCTTAATAATCTTAAGAAGAAGGACTGAAGTCCTCACTACGAACGAAGAAGAAGAAGGACTGAAGTCCTCACTACGAACGAAGAAGAAGAAGGACTGAAGTCCTCACTACGAACGGTTTTAAACAGGCGGGCGTTGCATCTTTGTGGGAAAGAATTCTTGCAGGGCAGAATTTCGCTGTTCGGGAGTTTCGCTGGCCCAATTTGACAAGCTTTCATAGAAAAAGAAGGAAACCCCTGCAAAATTTCTCTTTCGGACTGCTTGCACTTGCTCTTGAATTTGTGACAGCGGAATAGAACTGTTTTTCAAACCTGTTAAAATACCGATCGCAGTTGGAATGTGCTTTTTGGCGAGTTTGACTTCTTCCCGTTCCAGTTCGGCATTAAAACGCTTGATATCGCTGCGATACACCTGTACTATAAGTTCTTCGATGTAACCGCGTCTTTCCCAGGTAAACCAGTCCTGCAAGTGGGCGGGTAAAGCAAAGTGCAAGGGATTGGGAGATAAACTAATAATACATTTTTGTTTGCGGGATTTGATGGCGCGGGAAATTTGCCCCATGAAGTCGTTGATTTTGTCGGCGCGCCAGCGGATCCAGAAGGTTTCGCGGGCGTCATTGGAGGGAGGACTTTTGATTTGTTTTTCATACATTAACACTGTTTGCGGCTCGTAGCCAAACTCTACGGGCAAACCGAAATGGTCGTCAAATTGAATGCCATCTAGATCGTAATTATCGACGATTTCTAAGATTAAATCTAAGATAAATTTCTGAACTTCCGGATGAAAAGGATTCAGCCAAACTCGATCGTGCGTGCCTTCTTTCCAAATAGTTGAACCGTCGCGTCGCGTCGCCAGCCAGTCAGGGTGAAGTCTGGCTAATTCCGATTCGGCGGGAGCCATGAAACCAAACTCAAACCACGGGATTACTGCTATACTTTTTTTGTGGGATTGTGCTATAATTTCTTTGAGAATGTCTCGGTCTTGCAATCCTGGTGATGGGTCGATCGACTTTCCGAATACTCGTTTGGCTACAGCGCTGGGATAAAGCGTATAGCCTCCTTGCCAAACCGTAGGATAAATGGTGTTAAAGTTGAGTTTGTCCAGTCGATTTACAGCGTCAATGATGTTGTTGCGGGAGAAAATAACGTCGCTGTCAATATTAGTCAGCCAGATGCCGCGCAATTCGGTGGTTGGGGTTTTGGGTGCAGTTTGAGCTTCCATTCGGGGGGAGAAAATTGCGGCGGAGGTAAGGGCGATCGCAAAAACAACTATTAAAGCCAGTATCCGCCGCCATTTGTGCAGTTTAATCATCAATTTTTCGCAAACACCACAATCTAATATCATACTGTAACGTTCGCACTGCAAACCTGACTTTCTTGAACCCGCGGAGGCGGGTTTTGTCTGTATAGTCGCGGTTTCAACCGCCGAGTCTTTCTTCAACCCGCCTCCTCGGGTTTTGTCTGTCTAGTCGCGGTTTCAACCGCCGAGTGGCAATTTCATCACTTGGCGGTAGTGCGATTCAATCTCGCCCACCATCGGCGATTGGCGCTTGCTACTCCACTCGCTGCGATCGAATAATTGCCGCCTCAAACCATCAACATCAATGGTTTTCACCTTACCTTCAGCGACAATTTGTTTGCCGTTTACCCAAACGCTATCTACCGTATTTGTCGGGCGTCCCAAAATTAGCAAACCAATCGGATCGGTGCGCGGCAACAATGATAAACTGGTTAAATCGTACAGCACTAAATCGGCTTTTTTGCCGACAGTTAGCGAACCCATTTTATCGCCCAGATTCAAGCCTTTTGCTCCGCCCAGCGATGCCATTTCTACAGACTGGCGCGGTGTAATCCAGTGGCGGTAATCCAAATCCGTAATATTGTGCAGAATTGAACCCATTTTAATCGCTTCCAGCAAATCTTGAGAGTCGTTGCTAGCGGCGCCGTCGCAGCCAAAAGATACGTTTACTCCGGCTTTGCGGTATTTCAAAATCGGTGCAATCCCGCTTCCCAGCCGCAGGTTGCTGAGGGGATTGTGTACGACTGTCGATTGGGTTTCTGCCATAATTGCAATATCAGAATCGTCCAGCCACACGCAGTGCGCTAAGGAAGTGCGCGGACTTAAATAACCGATTTGTTGCAAATGTTCGACAGCGCTACAGCCGTATTTTTCGCGAGCTAACTGTTTTTGAGCGGGCGTTTCTAAGAGGTGGGCGTGCAGGCAAAGATTGTAGCGATCGCCCAAATCGATGCAGCCTTCAAACAAAGCATCAGAACACAGTTGAATTCCCGTCGGTGCCAGCAATATATTAACACCTTTTTCTGGATAGTGAAACTGTTTGATAGCTGCTTCCATGAGTTCCAAAGTTGCATTTGTCGAGCGAATGTAAGCCGCGTGCTCGATGCCACTCTCGCCCGCAGGCATTCCCGCTGTCAGGGATTCATCTTGAATTAACGGCCCGATAAAAGCGCGGATGCCGATTTCTTGATAAGCGCGAACTGCCGCAGCAATTGTCTCTAATTCTTGCCCCGGAATCAAAACTAAATGATCGACTACGCTTGTGCCGCCCGAGAGCAATGTTTCTACCGCAGTTCCCAAGGCACTCAAGTAAACTTGTTCCGGATCGAGAGGCGTAAAATCGTACAGTTCGCCAATCCACAACTCCAGCGGTAAAGGCGGAATAATCCCGCGCTGCCACATTTCAGAAGAGTGCGTGTGCGCGTTGACAAAACCGGGCAGCAGCAGCTTATTTTTGCCATCGATTGCTGTTTCTGTAGGAGCTAAATTTTGGGCGATCGCACTTATGCAATTATCGGCCACTTGCACGTCTGCGGTTTCATAACCACTCTCAACCGGAATCAAAGCATTTTGGATTGTAAAACTCATATATTTACCCTTTCTGGTGAATTCACATCTCTTTCTATTTTAGGACTAGATCATCTTCTTTTATCTCGTTCTCAGCCTTTTAAATATCGTTTAATCTCGTTCCCAGGCTATGGCTGGTAATGCATATAAGCGAGAAAGAGCCTCGCCTGTGGTTTACTGGAGGTAGAGCCTCCTGCAAGGAATTTCCAGGCTATGGCTGGGAACGATAAAATAGCCTGGAAACTAGAAACTTTTTGCCTAAATTTGGTTAATTTCAATAAAGCATCAAGTAGATCGAAACAGTTACGTTTGATACTGAGACTTAATCTTAGCAAAGATTTAAGATATCGCAAGTTAGCAACAATCAAAGAGTTATAAAATTGAAGTGGTTTTTCAGTCGCAATCTAATATGAATCCAGATAGCCTCCGCACCTTGGGCGTTGCGCCAAATGCTTGGAAAGTTGATGCTAAAATTGCCGACATCACCCGATCGCCGATCGCGCCTCAACCTGTTACCCTAGAAACAGAAACGAAAACCCTGCGATTGGACTTAGCAAAAGCAGCGATGCTAGTGATAGATATGCAAAACGATTTCTGTCACCCCGACGGTTGGCTATCACACATCGGCGTCGATGTAACCCCTGCGCGCACTCCAATTAATCCTTTGCAAAATTTGCTGCCAAAATTGCGATCGCACGCAGTACCCATTATTTGGATAAACTGGGGAAACCGCCCCGATTTGCTCAATATTAGCGCAGCTTCGCGCCACGTTTACAATCCCACGGGCGAGGGCGTAGGTTTGGGAGATCCGCTACCCAAAAACGGCGCATCTGTTTTGATGGCGGGGAGTTGGGCGGCCGCCGTTGTTGATGAATTAGAACAGAAACCAGAGGATATTTGCATTGATAAATATCGCATGAGTGCCTTTTGGGATACTCCTTTAGATAGTATCCTACGGAACCTGGGAAGAACTACACTTTTTTTTGGCGGAGTCAACGCCGATCAATGTGTCATGGCTACCCTACAAGATGCTTGTTTTCTAAACTACGACTGCATTTTAGTCAAAGATTGTACAGCTACCACATCTCCAGAGTATTGCTGGCAGGCTACTCTTTATAACGTTAAACAATGTTTTGGGTTTTTGTCTGATTCTCAGGCTATGTTAGAAGCAATTAAATAACTAGGGAATTAGTCATTAGTCATTAGTCATTAGTTATTAGTCATTGGTTATTGGTCATTGGTCATTGGTCATTAGTCATTGGTCATTAGCAATAAACTGGGGAGGTTGAGCCACGGACTAATGACTCTGAATGCTCACTAATGACAGCAGAAACATAGGGTGCATCTCATTTTGGCAAGGGCGAAGCATTTCGGCACATAATTTATGAACCAGAATCAGAGATTTACTGCCGAAATGCTTCGCCCCTACGAGTATATTTGCATTCATTGAGATGCACCCGAAACATATAGCAACTGTCCGAGACGGTTAGGAAGTTCTTAATTGCTAAAATCCTGGGTTCTGCTTCCCTCTTCCCTCTTCCCTCTTCCTTCTTCCTTCAGCTATAACAACTCACAACTAAGAATAAAAAAATGACAAACCAGTGCATGATTCCGGTGATGAAATCGCCTCAAGACTACCAAGCATTTCGCATCAGCCCGGGCGATACTAATAGATTAGCCATAGTTTTCGATCCGGCAACCGCGAATGCCTCATTAACTGTTTGCATCGAGATTTTCGATCCGGGCGGAAAAACTCCTCCCAACCGCCATCAATTTGCGGTAGAAATGTTTTTTGTACTCAAAGGAAGAGGGCAAGCGACTTGCGACGGCAAAACAGTTAGTATTAAACCTGGTGATAGTTTGTTAGTGCCTCCAACTGGCACTCACGTCATTGAAAATACGGGCAGCGAACGTCTTTACACTTTGTGCATTATGGTGCCAAACGAGGATTTTGTGGAACTAATTCGCAGCGGTACACCAGTCGAACTCGATGAGGAAGATATGAGGGTTCTCGGGCGATCGGATGTACTCGTGCCGTGCTAGGTTTGTAGTGAGGACTTCAGTCCGCAAAATAAACAGCTAAACGCGCTAAGTTAGATCGTTCGGACTTCAGTATACCTCTTGCAGAAATAGGTAGGAACGGGCAAGATGCCAGTTTCTGAATTCAATGCGCCTGAGTTTGAGTGCCGCTTGTTTTCCAGCTTATGACGTGAATCCGGGAACTGGCGCGCCTTCGGGTGCAGCGCGGTTAATTGATGCTAAAATTATGACGCTGACAGTAAGTTGTGGCGGGAGTTGTCCTTCTCAGATTTTACTGCCAATTGGCGATCGCACTTAAAATCCATCAAACTATGAGCGTTATCTTTCACATCACCCGCAGCCAACAGTGGGAAGAAGCAAAACAAGTGCAATCCTATCGCGGAGATACGCTAGATACAGAAGGATTTATCCACTGTTCGACTCTGCCGCAAGTTTTGAAATCTGCCAATAAATTTTTTGTAGGACAAACAGGATTGCTGCTGCTGTGGATTGACTCGGAAAAAATAGAATCTGAACTTAAGTATGAATTTGCCGCCGGTGAGGATTACCCGCACATTTACGGGCCGCTAAATGTGGATGCTGTGTTGCAAGTTTTTGAGTTTGAACCCGGTGCCGATGGCAAGTTTGAATTGCCGGCAGAGTTAACAGCAACTATCAACGAACAAGCTTAGTATCCTGTGAAGATACTTCAACAAACATCACTTATTAGTCAAGGTGTTTGATGATATTACTTTGGTGGTTATCGAGCACATGAATGAAGAGATAGCATCTAAGGATCGCGAATTAAATAATTTACACATATTTGTGGGATGGGCGTCCCGCCCGTCCTTTCGTGACGGGCGGGACGCCCATCCCACAAGAACAATAAAAATTGTAAGTTATTTAATTCTCATTCCTAAGTATTGCCGATAAATCTTCTAATCTGCAAATTATTAAGCTATTAAAACAGCATGGTGCTAAAATTTGACCGAGGATATTTTTTCAATATGATGCTTTTCAAATTATTGCCGATCGCCCTGCTATTATTAAGCTCTGCCATCAGTGGCGGTGCACTAGCACAATCGGCGAAACCCAGCAGACAGATCATCGGGCCGGCGATTGATTGCGATCGCGACGGACAACAGGACGACATCCGCATGGATGATGATGGTGATGGTATACCCGATCGCTGTTTGCTAAATCAAATTAAGCCTGTCATGAATCGGGAAAATTACGATCTAGAATTGAAACAACTTCAGGCTCAACCCTGTCAAAAAGCCACAAAAACCGTCAAAAATATTAGCTACATCATGTGTTCTACCAATGGCGGTAAAACCATTGTCAGTGCATCGGAAGCCCTGGTGGAAGTGGGAGATGGAGTGGGATTTTGGCTAAAAGGCGATCGGGTAAGGGCGATCGTCTTTTTTGGTACGGGTGAAGTTGTTTTCTTCAACCGTGGAGTGTTGGAAGCACAGATGTCAGATAAAGAAGTGACAACTGTTTTTAATGCTGATGAACGGCAGCAGTTTGAGAGGCTAGAAAAGAACGGAGTGCAGAGGATTTTGCAAGTATTTGGGAAGTAGATCGGGTTTTTAACAGGGAGAGAGTTTTATGTTTGATGAGGTTGATTTACTTGTTTCTTCCTTTTGCCAGATGACAACCCTTAACTCATCAAACGACAATTTATAATATTTCGAGTCATAGTATATGCCGCAATACTTCGGAAAACTCCAAACTACCGAACAGCCTTGGTCAATTATTGGCTCTATACAATCGATCGACAAAACCGATCACACAATTCACTTCAACTGTACCAACTCCTCTCTCAAAATCAGCATCCTCGCGCCGAATTTAATTCGAGTGCGAATGTCCCCGACAGGTGAATTTAAAGATAGATCGCACTCCGTAACTCTCCCCGACGAAGAATGGCAAATTGTACCTTTTGAAGTGCGAGAAACAGCGGAAAAAATCGAAATTGAAACAGCACAAATAACAATTTCTGTCAAGCGCGATCGCCCTGCCATCGAATGCTTTGACAAATCAGGAAAACCCTTTGCTAGCGACTGCGATCGCCCGATGGGATGGCGCACAGGTGCAACCGCCGCCTGGAAGCGCATCGAAACAGACGAACACTTCTACGGTTTCGGCCAACGCACCGGCTTCCTCGACAAACTCTCCGAAGTCAAGACAAACTGGACAATTGACGCCCTCGACTACAATTCCGTCACCGATGAAATGTACCAGGCGATCGCATTTTACATCGCCCTGAATCCCGATCGCGCTTACGGCATCTTTTTCAACACCACATTTTGGAGTCAATTCGACATCGGCGCGGAAACACCAGGGGTTTTGCGGATGGAAACCCGAGACACGGAACTCGACTACTACATCATCTACGGCCCCGAACCCGCCCAAATTCTCGCCACCTACACCCAGCTCACCGGCCGGATGCCACTCGCGCCAAAATGGGCGCTGGGATACCACCAGTGCCGCTGGAGCTACGAATCCGAGGACGTTGTGCGGGAGTTGGCCCGGGAATTTCGCGATCGCAGCATTCCCTGCGATGTCATCCACCTCGACATCGACTATATGCGCGGCTACCGCGTTTTCACTTGGAACCAGCAGCGCTTCCCCGATCCGGCGAAACTGATCGCAGATTTGAAAGCAGCGGGCTTTAAAGTGGTGACGATTGTCGATCCCGGTGTCAAGTACGAACCGGAAGCAGATTATCCAATATTCGATCGCGGTGTGGAAAACGACTATTTCGTCCGCACCGCCGACGGAAAGCTTTTCCACGGTTACGTTTGGCCCGACAAAGCCGTGTTTCCCGACTTCATGCGCCCCGACGTGCGCCAGTGGTGGGGCGAATTGCACAAAAGCCTGACAGATATGGGCGTTGCGGGGATTTGGAACGACATGAACGAACCTGCGATCGCCGATCGACCTTTTGGCGATGGTGGCGAACACATTTGGTTTCCGCTGGATGCACCGCAGGGCCCGGAATTCGATCGCACAACTCACGCCGAAACCCACAATTTGTACGGGTTGATGATGGCGAAAGCTTGTGCGGAAGGGTTGCAAAAAGTCCGAGGGGGCGATCGATCTTTTGTGTTGACGCGATCGGGATTTGCGGGGGTGCAGCGCTACTCCTCCGTGTGGATGGGCGACAATCAATCGCAGTGGGAACACTTAGAAATGTCGCTACCAATGCTTTGCAACATGGGGCTTTCCGGCGTCGCCTTTGTCGGTTGCGACATCGGCGGCTTTGCGGGGAATGCAACGGCTGAATTGTTCGCGCGGTGGATGCAGATGGGGATGCTGTATCCGTTGATGCGCGGTCATTCGGCGATGACGACAGCGCAACATGAACCGTGGGTTTTTGGCGATCGCACCGAGCAGATTTGCCGCGAATACATCAATTTACGCTATCAGTTATTGCCGTACATTTACACGCTTTTTTGGGAAGCTGCGATCGCGGGAACACCGATTTTGCGACCGCTACTTTATCACTTTCCGCGCGATCGTACAACTTATCACCTTTACGATCAAGTATTGCTCGGCCCATCGCTGATGGCTGCACCCGTTTACCGACAGGGAGTTGAGCATCGCGCCGTGTATTTGCCGGAGGGGACTTGGTACGATTGGTGGACGGGCGAATGCTATCAGGGCCCGACGCACATTTTGGCTGATGCACCTGTGGAGAGAATGCCGTTGTACGCGCGCGGTGGGGGGATAATTGCGTTAGCGAAGCCCTCGAAGAGGATCGCCCCTGTGAGGCAATTTGTTGAGGAAAGGGCGATCGATTCATTGAAAATGCGAATTTGGCCCGGAACTGGTGAATGGACGCTTTATGAGGACGATGGACACAGTTTTGAGTACGAACAAGCTGTCTGGGCTACGACTAATTACAAGGTGTATTTGGAAGGGCGAAAAATGATAGTTGAAATTGCGGCGCGGGAGGGGGAATTTGCGATTTCGGAGCGCGAAATTACTGTCGAAGTTGTGGGGATTGGGGAACAGCAATTTACAGATGATGGCACGGTGCGGCGTTTGATATTTTAACTAATACGAGTGGGAAGTCCCGCACTCTATCCGTTTACAGGATGAGTGACGGGATGAAAACGAGCAGCAAAGAAATTGAGCGATAGCGAATCCATGATAGGATCGAACTAACCGGAGATGACAAGAGTAGCCGTGGTGGGCGAACTTTCCGTTGTATAAAGGCTAGACACCACCTATCAGTTTCTGACTGGTAGCCCCAATATCCCGCTAAGCCATAAAAGAGCTGATGGATGGGTGAAAAAATCAACAATTCTACTCCTTGGGACACAGGGAGTCTGCCGGAAAAGATAAGTAATTATCTTGCTAGTAAGTACCACATAAAATAAAGGTGAGTAAAACCTACGGAGGGAGGATAAGACCAGCTTAGAGATGGCTCGCGTCGAGGCTCTCCCGTTGAAAGAGGAAGCCTGCACTCTATTTGTTTACAAAATGAGTGCCGGGTATGTCACGCAAGGTTCTCAACCATATCCGCAGGGACACAGCACTGCTGTGTCCTCCTGTCTCAACCATATCCGTAGGGACACAGCACTGCTGTATCCTCGTATTGCGATCGAGTTGGCCTGTCCTGGCAATCTTATTATACTAAAAAGACTTTTGCTATAATAAGATTCCGCGACCGCCGTCTTATTTCACTGGAATAACATAAGATAACAAGACCTCAACCTTTGTCCCTCCGTCACCCAATGATGCGATCTGGTCGATACGTCCAACAAACTGAAGGATACAGCGCCTTCATTCCAGCGCCCCTCCCTCCCGAACCGCCCATTAAAATGGACGCAGAGCTTCATCGCTTGCTCTCCAATGCCGATCGGGCTTTGGGAAGACTAGACGGTGCTACCTCTATTTTGCCCAACCCTGACCTATTCGTAGCGATGTACGTCCGTCAGGAAGCCGTTCTTAGTTCGCAAATTGAAGGAACGCAAAGCACCCTAGAGGACGTACTTCAATATGAAATTGATGTCAAAGGTCAAGAACGCTTTAAAGATGTGCAAGAGGTTGTTAACTACGTTAACGCCATGAACTACGGTTTAAAGCGGCTTCAAGAATTTCCACTTTGTCTGCGCTTGCTGCGAGAAATTCATACAGAATTACTCAAAGACGTGCGAGGAAGCGATCGCACACCGGGAGAATTTCGGAAAAGTCAAAATTGGATTGGCCCTCAAGGTTGTAACCTGGGTACTGCGGCCTATGTACCTCCAACAGTTGCAGAAATGCACCAATCTCTCGACAACCTAGAGAGATTTTTGCACGATACCAATTCTTTACCTGTACTGATTCATTGCGGATTAGCTCACGCTCAATTTGAAACAATACACCCATTTTTAGATGGAAATGGACGGATTGGACGATTGCTAATTACTTTTCTGCTTTGTCAGCAAGGAATCCTACAAAAGCCTTTACTATACCTCAGTCATTATCTAAAGTTTCACAGAATAGAGTATTACGATCGCCTGATGGCAATTCGCACTCATGGAGATTGGGAAGGATGGTTAAAGTTTTTTCTTCAAGGTATTTTTGAAGTCAGCCAGTCAGCAACAACTACAGCCCGTTCTATTCTGGAAATGCGCGAAAATCACCGCGAAATTATCGGTCAGCAAATTTCCAGTAGCAGTTATGGTTTGCGCTTGCTAGATATACTTTTCCAGCACCCAATCGTGAATATTCGTTTAGTAGAAAACGAATTGCAATGTAGTTACGCAACAGCTAGGAAAATAGTCGATAAATTTGTAGAAATTGCTTTGCTTGATGAAGTCACAGGTTGGCAACGCAACAGACTTTATCGTTACAAACCCTATCTGGATCTTTTTGAAAGCAGCTACTCACTAATCAATCCTGACAATTCTGATTCTCACTAAAACGCTAGTAAAAATTAACTCTATGATTAAGTATTTCTTGATTAGGTTAAAATAATGATTATCTCCCATATAGTTCTGCAAAATTGGCGCAATTTTCAGTCAGTGAATGTTGAGTTGCGCGATCGCGTTTTTCTGGTAGGCCCGAATGCCTGTGGTAAGTCAAACTTTCTCGATTCATTGCGCTTTTTGCGGGATCTGGCCAAAGCAGGAGGCGGATTGCAGAAAGCCGTGAGCGATCGAGGCGGCGTCTCAAAAATTCGCAGTCTTTATGCACGTCGATATCCCGATGTAGAAATAGAAATTCACCTTTCAGAATCTAATTCCGAACAGCCATTATGGAGGTATGGGCTGGGAATTAAACAGAAAAAAGGTGGGAAAAATGAGCCGATTGTTGCCTACGAGCGAGTTTGGAAGGGCGATCGGCAAATTATCGATCGCCCTACTCAAGAAGATGAGAACGATGAGCTACGTCTCACCCAGACTTATTTAGAGCAAATTAATGCTAATGCAGAATTTAGAGAAATTGCTAAATTTTTAGAATCGATTTTATATTTACATTTAATTCCTCAGTTAGTTCGTCATCCCGAAGCTTTTGCTACTCCTGGACTTTCCGAAGATCCTTTTGGTAGAACTTTTTTAGAGCGAGTTGCTAAAACTCCCGAAAAAACCCGAAAATCACGATTAAAAAAAATTGAAGATGCTTTAAAGTTAGCTGTACCACAATTGAAAAACCTCACAGATACCAAAGATGTGATGGGAGTTCCGCATTTAGAAGCTGTTTACGAACATTGGCGGCCCGGAGCGGGGAAACAACGGGAAGACCAATTTTCTGACGGAACGTTACGGTTAATTGGTTTGCTTTGGTCGCTGTTAGAAACTGATTCATTATTGTTACTAGAAGAACCAGAACTCTCCTTAAATTCGGCGATTGTTAGCAATCTACCGTCTCTGATTTATCGCCTTCAGCGTCCGAGAAAGCGACAGGTTATTCTCAGTACCCATAGTGCCGATTTGCTCTCAGACAAAGGCATTGGCGGCGAAGAGGTGCTGCTAATGACACCGACTGCTGAAGGAACTCAAGTAAAACTTGCCTCTAGTAACGAACAAATAACAATGCTATTAGAAGGAGGTTTAAGTATAGCTGATGCTGCACTTCCTCTCACAGCACCGCCCGCCATCGAACAACTCAGTTTATTCAAATGACGGATATTCCCATCAATTTAGTGTTTGAGGATGTACTGAGTGAAGCAGTTCTTAAAGAAATGCTTAAACAGTCTCAACGTCGATTTTCAGTGGGAAATTGCTTGAACCAGAGAGGATATGGCAAAATCAAAAAGATTCTTCCTGGATTAAATCATGCGGCGAAGGGAATGCCATACTTAGTATTAACTGATTTGGATAATGCAGACTGTCCGCTAGTAATTCTTTCCGAGTGGCTAACTCAACCAAAACATCCTAATCTGCTGTTTCGGATTGCGGTTAAAGAAGTGGAAGCGTGGTTACTTGCACATCGGGAGGGATTTGCCGAATTTCTGGGTATTTCAGTAGACTTAATTCCTGGCGATGTGGATCGAATTTCCGATCCCAAACAGCTTTTAATCACTCTGGCTAAAAAGTCAAGGAAGCGAAATCTGCGGGAGGGGATTGTCCCCGATCGTAATAGTACCGCAAAAATTGGTAAAGACTATAACGGTCAACTCATCCAGTTTGTCAATCAAAGTTGGCAGGTTGCATCAGCACAGACTAATTCCCCCAGTTTACAACGAGCTATGAATGCACTCATAAGTTTTCAACCAACCTGGGAAACGTGAGGAGAAAAAAAGAGAAATTATGCGCTCGCCAACGACAATTAATCAACTCATCATCTATAATATAACGGGAGGGGATGAGTAGACCCGACACCTACCCACAAACTATGCAACCCATCCAAATCACCACATTCCAAGCTTTGCGGCGCAGCCTAAGCCTGATAATCAAAGCCGCACCGATCGAACTCCGCAATTTAATCATACTCAACATCATCCGCGGTGCCGCCCCATCTGGCGTGCTTGTTTTAGATAAACTAATCATTGATGAAGTATCTCGGTTGCTGTCACGAACCCAAACGGCACAACCTTTAGCTTTGATGCTTTCCCACCCAATCTTGCTGTGGAGTATTGTCGGAGTCTTAACTCTCAAGTTAGTCAGCGATTCAATCGAAACCATGAGTTCTTTTGCTGCAACATCTTTGCGCGATCGAGTGCAAGGCGGAGTTGAAGGAAAAGTCCTCGAAAAAGTCGCCAATTTCGACGATATCGCCCTGTTTGAAAACCCCGAACTATTAAATATATTAGAACTTGCCAAAACCGGAGTTAAACAAGTACAGCAACTAGCATTCACCATCAGCATGACAATCACGGGAATTTGTATCTTCATTCCCTCGATCGGCCTGGCTGCATCAATAGCTTGGTGGGTTCCTGTGGTGATGGTGGTGTCATCACTTCCCTCAATTCACATTGAAAGAAAATATCTCAAACTTATCTGGAGAGTTCAAAAAAAGCAAGCTAAAATCACTCGCGAGATGAACTTATCCGCTACGGTATTGACAGGGGAAGAATATGCTAAAGAATTGCGTTTGTTTGGCTTGCAGGAACTTTGGCTCAAACGCTGGAATGGTCAGTATTTGCAGTTTTTTAGCGAGATGCAGCAAGTGCGAAAAAAAGGAGCGATTGTTGTACTTTTGTGGTCGATATTTAGTAGAATAGGTGTAGCCTTGCCATTTGTTTATGTGGTGATGGGAGCTTTGGGAGGGCGCTACACTTTGGGAGATTTGGCGCTGTATTCTGGTTTGATTGTCCAAGTAGAGACGAGTTTGCAATTACTGATTGGTAATTACACTAATTTGTACGATATTTCCCTCGGCGTCAGTCCGATTTTTCAACTTTTGGATCTCAAACCCGAGTTGCAGTCTCCGCTGCTGAATGTGGCATCTCGCTTGCCTAGTTTAGAAGATTACGGGCAAGATGCCCGTGCCACAAATCAAGTATCAGATCACGGGCAAGATGCCCGTGCCACAAAAGATAAAATTGGTATCGAGATTAAGGATTTATCTTTTTGCTATCCCGGTAGCACTAAAAGCACGATCGCAAATATCGACTTAACCATTAATCCGGGTGAAATGCTAGTGCTTGTCGGGGAAAATGGCGCGGGTAAGACGACTCTTGGCAAACTCCTCGGTCGCCTGTACGACCCGACAAGTGGTACGATCGCCTGGAATGGCAAAGATTTGCGATCGTACCCTCTAGCATACGTGCGATCGCGCATCGCCGTTGTCATGCAAGATTACGCCCGTTTCCCCTCCACAGTGCGCGAAAACGTCGGTTTTGGCGACTTGCTTTCACTGTCGGATGACACCGCAATTAACGAAGCTATTTCCGAAGCAGGAATTAGCGCAAAAGTCAATAGTCTTTCCGCAGGTTTAGAGACACCGTTGGGGAAACAATTAGAAGACGGCATAGACTTATCGGGGGGACAGTGGCAAAGAATTGCGATCGCCCGCGCCTTAATGCGGCTTGATACAGCCGAAGTCCTAATTTTTGACGAACCAACCGCCGCCCTCGACCCCAAGACAGAACACGAAATTTACAGCATCTTCCGCCAAATCGCCGCCGGGAAAACCACGATTGTCATCAGCCACAGGTTGGGATTGGCCAAAATTGCCGATCGCATCGCCGTGATGGAAAATGGTAAAATAGTCGAAATCGGAACTCACGACGAATTGATAGAATTGGGCGAAATATACCATTCAATGTTTACCCGTCAAGCTAGCAGCTATATTTAGATATTGGTTATTGGTTGCTTGTTATTAGTTATTGGTTATTTTGTATATCAAATCGGGTGACATCCGAATTATGTAGTGCTGTCCCCGCTCGCTATTGGGGTAGCGAGCGGGGACAGCACTGACTATTCCGATGCAACCAGAAACGATATTATTGTTATTTTTTGCCTGCTACGAATAACCAATAACCAATAACTAATCACCAACTGTCAACTGCCAACTGCCAACTGCCAACTGCCAACTGACTATCTCCCAGTCAGCGTATCCGCATAAGGATCGGGCAAAGCTTGCTGCACCTCCAACACCGACAAAGAATCTCCACTTACAGGTTGGCTAATTGACTTTTTTTTTAGCCCATCCCCCCGCATATCGCGCTCTTGCAACTTCACCAATTCCTCCTGATAAACAGCAACAATTCGCCCCAAACTGATCACCAAATCATCCCAATTCTCATCTCCCACCAACTTCTCAGAAATCCCCTCAAACAACTCTCCAGCCTGCCGTTTTTGCACGTAAGCCTTCAACAGCTTTCCCGACTTTTGCAAAACCGCCTGATAAATCTCTCCATCCGACCACCACAGCCCCTGTTGACTCAGCAGCCAAGTCAAAATATACTCCCGAGCGTGTTGCTCCTTCACCCAGGCTGCCAGATACTGCAAATCTTCCATAATTACAACAGTCTCCTAAATTTTCCTCAAAATGTCCGCTTATCTGTATCTATCGTTACTGCGATCGAATTAATATCCGTCTCATTATCCCTCACCGCTCTCTTTAATATCGCTAATATCGCTTAAATCTTAAAAAAACCCTAGTGATTCACCAAACATCAATTTTTTGAATATAAAAATACACTTAAACTGACATCTTGCATCATGCTCGCTTAACAGGCTTTCCGGCCTGTTCCACAAAGAGTAAATTCCCTCTCAGGTCTAAAGACTCTGAGTTTCCCACTTACCGAGTATTTTTATGGCAAAGCAAAATTTTGGTTTAATCGGTCTAGCAGTTATGGGCGAAAACCTAGCCCTCAACGTCGAAAGCAGAGGCTTCTCCGTAGCGGTATACAACCGCACAGCAGCCAAAACCGACGAATTCATGGCAAAACGGGCCCAGGGCAAAAACATTGTAGCCACCAAGACTCTGGCGGAATTCGTCGAAGCTCTAGAACGTCCTCGAAGAATCTTAGTCATGGTACAAGCTGGCAAAGCCGTAGATGCGGTAATTGACCAGCTCAAACCCATGCTAGACCCCAATGACATGATTATTGACGGCGGCAACTCCCTCTACGATGACACCGAACGTCGCACCAAAGATTTAGAAGCTGCCGGACTGGGATTTGTCGGCATGGGCATTAGCGGCGGCGAAGAAGGCGCACTGAATGGCGCTAGCATGATGCCCGGTGGCACGCTGGCAGCCTACAAGGAATTAGAGCCAATTCTCGTCAAAATAGCGGCTCAAGTAGATGACGGCCCCTGCGTCACATTCATCGGCCCTGGCGGTGCCGGTCACTATGTGAAAATGGTGCACAACGGTATTGAGTACGGGGATATGCAGCTCATTGCTGAAGCCTACGATTTGCTAAAAAACGTCGGTGGACTCAGCGGCCAGGAGTTGCAGGAAGTTTTTGCCGAATGGAATACAACTGACGAACTCAACTCGTTTTTGATTGAAATTACGGCTAATATTTTCAAATACATTGACCCGGAAACTAAGCAACCCTTAGTTGAGGTAATTATGGATGCTGCCGGTCAAAAAGGTACTGGTCGCTGGACTGTAATGAGTGCTTTGGAATTGGGCGTGAGCATTCCCACAATTATCGCTGCTGTGAATGCCAGAATCATGTCTTCTTACAAAGCAGAGCGCGTCAAAGCTTCGGAACAACTGACGGGGCCTACCACCAAGTACGAAGGCGATCCTAAAGAGTTTGTGAACAAAGTTCGGGATGCTCTTTACTGCTCGAAAATTTGCTCCTACGCCCAAGGTATGGCGCTGTTGAGCGCGGCCTCAAAGTCGTATAATTATGACTTGAGTTTGAGCGAAATTTCCCGCATTTGGAAGGGCGGCTGTATCATTCGGGCTGGATTTTTGGACAAGATTAAAAAAGCTTTCAAGGACGATCCCGCACTGCCGAATTTGCTGTTAGCGCCAGAGTTTAAACAGAGCATTCTCGATCGCCAATCAGCTTGGCGCGAAGTGTTATCTACGGCTAGCCTGCTGGGTATCGCTGTACCGGCCTTCAGCGCGTCCCTGGACTATTTCGACAGCTATCGGCGCGATCGACTCCCGCAAAACCTGACGCAAGCTCAGCGCGATTATTTCGGGGCTCACACCTACGAGCGCACTGACAAGCCGCGTGGCGAGTTCTTCCACTCTGAGTGGACTCAGGCTGCGAAAGAGTCGCTGCAAACTGGTACTGCTGATTAATTAGTTTTTGTAGGGTGCGTTTCGGCGCACCTTACTAATTAATCTGGGGTTGCAAATTGTTTTGACGTTTGTTTTTGAGATAGCTTTTAATATATTCGTCGTTAAAGAGCGATCGGGCGATCGTGAGTGCTTTTTGTCTTTCTGCGTCTGTCATGTAATCATCGCCTTTTAAACCTGATGGCGGGTGTCGGGGATCGTCGCCTGCATC
This sequence comes from Microcoleus sp. PH2017_09_SFU_O_A, assembly GCF_020738625.1. Taxonomy (NCBI): domain Bacteria; kingdom Bacillati; phylum Cyanobacteriota; class Cyanophyceae; order Oscillatoriales; family Microcoleaceae; genus Microcoleus; species Microcoleus sp. PH2017_09_SFU_O_A. The sequence goes on along the minus strand of NZ_JAEQCF010000054.1, from coordinate 5,604 downwards.
CAGGAATCGCTGACGGACGTTAGCGAAGCCCTCGAAGAGGATCGCCATTAATTCTCCCAATCTCCGGTCTTGTTCTCGAATGATATCATGCGATTTCGTCATAGTCTTCAACCTCGTCTATACGAACAACTCGCCACTTTGTATTATAAACTATAGATATCTCTTTAAAGTAAGTGTAATTTTATGAAACCTTTTCTAGTAAGAGCCGCTGCCATTATCGGTGATATTGCAGCATTGGTATTTGATACAATTAAAGAAGAAGAATCAAAAAAACTTTTATCAGACAGCGGTATTCTCGAAGTGGATGCAATGACTGGCAAAGAGTTTGAAAAATTTCTAGCTGTCCATTTTAGAAACTGTGGTTATAGCGTCACTTTAACTCAAGACAGTCAAGATTATGGAGCAGATTTGATTTTGTACAAAGACGGATCGAAAACAGTAGTTCAAGCAAAAAGAAGCAAAAATCCAGTTGGGATTAAAGCAGTTCAAGAAGTAGCAGGAGCCGTCAGACATTACAACGGAAATAAAGGCAGAGTCATCACCAACAACAGATTTACAGAAAATGCTTGCAAACTTGCCAAATCTAACGACGTAGAGTTATGGGATAGAAAAAAACTCATCGAATTCATCCTGACAGCTAAGAATTATCAATAAATCATGATAGAAATTTCCAACACAGTATTTATTGCCGATCGCGAAATTGAGATTAGCGCCATTCGCTCCCAAGGCGCGGGCGGACAAAATGTAAATAAGGTGGCGAGTGCTATTCACCTGCGCTTTGATATCCCAGCTTCTTCATTACCCGATCGCTACAAAGAGCGTTTATTGCAACTCAACGATGGGCGAATCACCTCCGAAGGTGTGATTATCATCAAAGCACAGGAGCACCGCAGCCAGGAACAAAACCGCGAGGAGGCTTTGAGGCGGCTGCAAGAATTGATCAAAAGTGCGATCGTCATCCCGAAAAGGCGCAAACCCAGCAAAGCGACTCGTAGTTCCCAGCGCAAGCGTCTTGACAGCAAAACCAAGCGGGGGCAGATTAAGGCTCTGAGAGGGAAAATTACCGATTGAGGGATCAAAGGGCTCCCAGGTACGTAGTTGCGCTTCAGCGCTCTTTTTGGGATATCGGAAAGAGCGCTGAAGCGCAACTACGTACCTAAGAATTAACCCCTGCGCGTTATTTGTCCGATCGCCCTCGCGATCTACTGGATAAGTCATCGGGAATTTTAGTTACGTCTAATCCTAAAAGCTCAAACATAGTTTTTAGAGAAACTTGGTATAGGTTAGCCAGTGCAGCCACGTTTTCAACAGTTGGCATAGACTTTCCTGATTCCCAGTCAGCTTGCATCCGCTCAGAAACGCCGATATGTTGTTTGACTTGAGGGCGGGTTAGCCCAGCTTGTTCTCTGAGAAGCCTTAATGGAGACTTTTCCTTTTCTTGCGAATTTTCTTCCCTAATACATGAAGCTTGTTTCACTGATTCTGGCTTCTTGACCTCCGTCGAAAGATGAAGTACACTTAATGCTTGTAGGTCATCGGGAATTTTGGCTACGTCTAATCCCATACATCTAGCAAGTGTTTTTAGAGGTACGCCTAGCTCCCGCGCCAGAGCAATGACGCGATCGAAGCGAGGAATGGCTTCTCCTCGTTCCCAATCACCAATAATGCGAATTCCTACCCCCATTCGACGACTAAGTTCGGGTTGGGTCAAATTTGCACTTTCTCTCAGGTTTTTCAAGGTTATCGTTTCTCGGTCTTCAGCTTCCATTAACTATAGCAATTAATTGCTAGCAAAATAGTGCTTGACAAAGTTGGTATCTGGCACTAAACTGCTAGTAGATAGGCAAAACAAAGGCGGCCTGGCAAGCCTCCTTCGATCAAAATGCAGGTTTGAATAACCGCCTCACTTGTAGTGTCTATCAATTATGCACCTGCATAACCCTTAGTATTTTTGGGGCTTGAGTGCATACCTCAAGCTCCTTTCCCTGAACTCCGAGGAGGTGATGCGATGTCAATCGTCGATCGACCTACAACACAGCCCAACTCAAAATTGTACCAAAGATTCCGACCATGACTTCCCTGTGCTTGTTAGTTGTCCGATCGTGAGGGCGATTTTACCAAAGGGATATCGTCAGGAATGTTGGAGATATCGATGCGTAGCAATCTAGCGACGGTTTTGGGCGAAAGCTTTAACTCCCTGCATAGGGCGAAAAAATTATCCGCCCGTGGCATTTTCCGACAATTAACCCAGGAATTCACTGTATTTAGAGAAACTCCTAGGTTTCGGGCTAGTTGTTCCTGCGTAGCTTCAGCCAATTGGATAGCTTCTTGAATAGTTTCTGGTTTGAGATAGTCTATATCTTGATTCATTTAAACTAAAGTTATACAACTTTAGTTGACAAATTAGAATTATCCAACTAAAGTTGTAAGTGACGGACATGGCAGAAGGTGGTCGGCGAGCCTTCAAGTTCAAAACGTGCAGGTTTTAATAACCGCCTTGCTTGTGCTGTCTATCAATTGTGCTGGCATACAAGAGCCTATTTTTGGGGTTTGAGTGCATACTTTAAGCCCCTTTCTCTGAACTCCGAGGAGGTGGTGCCATGTAAAAGGTCGATCGACCTTACAACACAGCCCAACTCAAAATTGTACCAAAAATCCCGACCAAAACTTCGCTCTGTTGGTTAGCTGTCCCTCGGCGGCACGTAATCATCAACAAGTCCTGACACATCTAGCCCGATCGAGTGACAGAACTGTTTCAAGCTAATATTTAGGGCTGTACAAATGGCTATTGCAGTATCAACTCTGGGTTTTTGTTTTCTTTTTTCTATGGAATACAAAGTATCTTCAGAAACTTTCCCCGTCAGTTGCAGGCTAAGCTCACGGCGACTAAAGCCCCTGTATTCTCTAATTTCCGCAAGGCTCATTTCGTATAAATCCCGTACTTCTTGATTCATTATGCAGAATGTTTCGTAGTTTACCCTTGACAAAGACAGGAAGCCTGACTAAACTACGAATAAAGGCATAGCAAGCAGCCGGCAAGCCTGAAAGCACAACCCAACTCAAAATTGTATCTGTTGGTTTAATTTAATTGCTAATTCGGCCCAAAGCTCTCTGGAAGTTCATCTATTTTTTCTATTTTTAGTTCTCGGCAAATAGCTTTCAACTGAAAGAGAGAAAATTTTGGTTCTGTGGCTCCAGATATCCATCTATGATATGTGGCCCGCGGAATCCCGCATCTAAAAGCAAACTCATCTTGTGATAAGTCTGTTTTGTTGATTCTTAGGGCTTCCAATGGTGAATTGCCCTCCTGTCTTCGTTCTTTTCTTGATGACATTGTAACATAAAATCTCAAATTGAGATGTCATACTTGACAAAATTAAATCGACATCTCATAATGAGACAAAAGCGACATAACACAAGTCGGTCGGTCAGGCCGAACAGTCCAAACGTCCAAGTTTGAATAGCCGCCTTGAGGTGATGCGATGTAAAAGGTCGATCGACCTTACAACACAGCCCAACTCAAAATTGTACCAAAAATCCAGATCGTGACTTCGCTGTACTTGTTAGTTCTCGTTGGGTGAGGGCTCACGATTTGGTAAGTCATCGGGAATTTTGGTTACGTCTAACCCTAAAACCTCAAACATAGTCTTGAGAGAAACTTGGTACAGGTTAGCCATAGCAAGTATATTCTCAGCATTAGGCAGAGCCTTGCCTAATTCCCAGTCAGCTTGTCTTCGCTCGGAAATTCCGATTTTTTCTTTGACTTGAGGGCGTGTTAGTCCAGCTTGTTCTCTGAGTAGCCTCAATGGAGACTTCTCCTTTTCTTGTAAATCTTCTTCTATCATAGGACAAAATATTCATGATGCAAACGTCTTGACAAAGGCTGTAATAAGACGTAAACTTCATGTTGGCAGGCACAACAAGGGCAGCTCACTGAGCCTCCAAAGTCAAAATGCAGGTTTGAAGAACCGCCTTATTTGTAGTGTCTATCAATTATGCACCTGCATACCCTTAGTATTTTTGGGGCTTGAGTGCATACCTCAAGCTCGTTTCCCTGAACCTCTCCAGGAGGTAATGCCGTGTAAAAGGTCGATCGACCTACAGCACAGCCCAGCTCAAAATTGTACCAAAAATCCCGACCAAAAATTCCACTTTGCGATCGCCCAACTTCCGTGCTATCGTTCCCTTTCTCGACCCCTTCCCGATCATGACCACATCTACCGACAACTTCTACCTAGGCGATATCGCCTCCAACTTTCACTTCGCAGGCCCGCTGCTAGACTTTGAAGAAGAAATCCAGAATCAATCGCCCTTTCACGATTTAGAGTATCTGACAGGCGAAATAAAAAGAGGATTCCTCGACTACGTGCGACAAGGGATCATGCTGGACGCGATCCGAAAACTGCGCTTGTACAAAGACAAGTTCAAAACTTTCAAAATTTACTGCGAACAAGCCTTAGGCAGACAGTATTTTTATTGCACGCAAATTATCAAATCTGCGGCAATTTGCCTGCGCTTAATAAAAGCCGGATTTGAGATTTTGCCTAGCTGCGTCGCTCAAGTTGTCCCCTTGTTCAAACACGCAGTCACAGATCAATACGGCGACTGTGCTTTACAGGAAAAGTGGCAAGAAGTTGTGGATGTCATCCCCAAAGAAAGGATTACAGCAATAACGATAGCCGAAACAGTTGACAACAATCCCAACCTCAGGTTAAAACAAATTCGGATTAAAACCGACACCTACGCCCTGTTGACCAAAAAAGCAGCCGCTGCGGGAATGTCAATTTCGGAATTTTTGGGGCGGCTGGTTGACGAATACAACCCCAGAATTGTAGAGCAGCCGGCGGAACACACTCCCGAACAAGAGGAGATTTTAGACCAATTGGACGCGGAGTTTAAGAAGCCCGCAGCGGAACAGATTTCAAATTCTGCTCCAGCCAAAGTTAAATCTAAAGGTTTTGGAGTAAAAAATGAGCCAAAAGGTGGTAAAAGGGAGGTGAAGGCGAAAAGTTCGGAAGGTAAAGTAAAAGCGAAAAGCTCTCCAAGTGAAAATAAGCTGAAAAATAAGCAAACAGAAATTCCAGTCGAGAAACTATCCAATTTATTTCAGGAACAAAATAATGAAGTCATCTGCCCAAAACCCAATCATGCGTCAACTGAAGCTGATGGAGGCTCAATTGACCCAGATTCAGTGCCAACTGATTAAAGCCACTGTGTTGAATTGGTGGCAAATCGTTTTGCCTGACGGACAGAAGATTGCGATCGAGCACGCGGGCGGCGGACACTGGATTTTTCGGGCTAACGGCCTTGAAAAATCGCATCCTGAAGTGCGGCTAGCGGTGTTAAGGGCGATCGCCGAAGGCTGTCGTCGATAAGCTACGATTAAGGACACGGCGCTGTGTCGTGTCCCTACTGGGTGATGGGAGTTGTCATGATTTGGGGATGTTGGGGCGATACCTTCGGTCTGCTTCGCTTACGCGATTAGTATCGAGATTGGTTAAAAGTGCTATCCACCAATCACCGGACATAACAGGACAACCAGTACCTAAAGGTGAAGAGATAGCCAGCCTCAGTTACAACTACGTTTTGAGGGTGATGACACCT
>NZ_JAEQCF010000172.1:0-3535 GCF_020738625.1 Microcoleus sp. PH2017_09_SFU_O_A | reverse complement strand
CTAAATCAAAGTTTGGGTAGTGACATCATTACTGATTTCCGCAAGGGCGAGGATTTAATTGGGTTGGCTCCCGGTTTGAGTTTCAATCAACTCAGCATTGCGTCTAGCAGCAATCAAACTTTGATTAGCGTGACGGGTAGCAATCAATTGTTAGCGAAGCTTAACGGTGTACCCGGTACTCTCAGCGCTGGCGATTTCACTCAGGTAACAATCTAACTGCCTCTGGTAGGGTGCGCGACGCGCACCTTACTATCGGCAAAACATCGGGTAGGGTGCCCGGCGGGCTGAATGTTTTGACTAAAGACTGAGGATTTCCTCCCGCTGGGTACCCTACTGTTAGTTACTGGAATTTCGGATTTTTTGGGAACTTTTCGCGATCGGCAAATACCTCAAATTGACAGACCTTGAGAGCAGATTTTAGGGTTTTAGGTCAATCAGTAATTTGGAACCGCAGCAGCTCTTCTCTGGATTGACATTACATCCTCTGCGGTTAATTGAAATCGGGTGAATCTAGTTTTTGAAGAGGGCGAAGCATGACCGCATATAAGTTATTAGTTATAATCTCATATTGACTGCGGTCATGCTTCGCCCCTACACAGATATTTGCGAAACCCAGATGCACCCATTGAAATCAAAGCAATCGCCACATAGCAATAATTCTGTCTGAATGTATTTTTCTGATTTAAATCATGGAGAAAAACCAGAAATTCTCTTGATTCTAGTTCCCCCATGCTTTCACGAAGTTTTTTAGCAATCCGGGGGTTTTCAGAATGTATATTTTACCAGAAATAATTGGCTGAAAGTCTCTACATTTGAGGAAGCAATTAAAGTCAGACTATTCATTAATCCAATCCTCTTCATTATAGGTAGAGGTCGCTCTCAAACTGTCAACTGTCAACTGTCAACTGTCAACTAAGAGGGCTCTCACGGGGGCACTGCCCCTACAACTGTCAACTGTCAACTGTCAACTGTCAACTGTTGAAGGACTTCAAGGTCATTTACCAGCAAATAGCAAACATCATCATGGGTATGAAAAATGAACTCAACTTTTACCAGTATTGATTCACAGTCTGTTCTCGGCAATTCTCGTCCTAAATCTCTTGTCTTCATTGACTCGGACTTAGATGACTATCAAACTTTGGCGGGCGGCGCGATCGCAAATTCTGAGACAATCATTTTAGATAAAAATAGCAACGGAGTCGAGCAAATTACTGCGAAACTGCAAACCATTGCTGCTGCGGGGGGAACTGTAGACCAAGTTCACATTTTTTCTCACGGGAATTCTGGCAGTTTGCAGCTAGGTTCGGCGACGCTGAATTCGGATAATTTGCCGCAGTATGCAAGCCAGTTGGAAGGGTGGCGCACGGCATTGAGCGATCGCGCTGATATCATGCTTTACGGTTGCGATGTGGCGGCGGGTGATGGGGCTAATTTTGTCGATCGCCTTTCGGAGTTAACCGGGGCTGATATTGCGGCATCTAGCGATCGCACTGGCCGCGGTGGTAACTGGAATTTGGAGTTTACCAAGGGTGATATTGAAGCACCCATTGCCTTGACTCCAGAAGCAATGGCGGATTACCAAGGGACTTTAGCCACTGTTACCGTTACCAACACTAATGATAGCGGGGCCGGTTCATTGAGAAGCGCGATCGCCTCCGCAGCAGCCGGCGATATTATTCAATTTGCCTCCTCTCTGGCCAATCAAAAAATTACCCTCACTTCCGGTCAACTTGTCATCAACAAAAACTTGACAATTGATGCAAGTGCTGCTAGCAATTTAACCATCAGTGGCAACAACACTTCGCGGGTAATCCTCACCGAAGGTTCCACCAATGTTACTCTAAAAAACCTGATTGTTGCCGACGGCAAAGTTTCGGGAACCGATCCGAATAATGAGGCGACTAGCAGCGGCGGCGGCATTCAAACTGGCGGTAACAGCACTTTAACTTTAGAAAATTGCCAAGTCAACAATAATGTTGCCGGTTTCGGCGGTGGCGTTTACACGGGTTTCCGCAGCACCACAACAGTAATTAACAGCAAGTTTAGCGGCAATGACGGTTCTTTGGCTAGCAATACCGAACGCGGCGGCGGGGCGATCGCCACTAAAAGCGGCGGTGTTCTGAATATCAGAGATAGCGAATTTACCAACAACAAAGGCAGCTACGGCGGGGCTGTGAATAACCTGTTGGGCAGCATGACGATCGAAAACTCGAAATTCACTGGCAACCGCACAGATAAAGGCGTTGGCGGGGCAGTTTACGTCGATGGCGCTAATGCTTCTGGCCCCAATGCAACACCAGGCCCTACTCCTGGCAACATTATCATCCGAGGCAGCACTTTTGACGGCAATATCGGGACAGGAGAAGGAGGTGGAGCCTTTTTGTTTGGTTATAACCAAGACAAAGTAGTTTTGGAAAATAGCACTTTCATTAACAACAAGGCTATCAAAAATGCAGCGGGTCAGGGAGGTTCTGGTGGTGGAGTTCGCCACGGAAATGTAGATTTGACAGTGACAAATACCACCTTTGCCAACAACACAGCCGATGATAACGGTGGTGGCTTGTGGCTGGGAGAAGAGGGTAATATCAACATTGTCAATAGTACATTTTCCGGCAATACGGCTGCTAAACAAGGCGGTGGAATAGTTGTCGGTAACAAAGATGCCTTTTCGACTAACATCGTCAATTCGACTTTTGCCAAAAACACCGCTGGAGAGTTTTCGGGAGGTATTGCAACTTTTGGAAATCAGCCAATTACTGTCAAGAATTCGATTTTTGATAGCAACACGGCTGGGAATCCTTTTAAAGTTAAATTCCAAACTGGAAGAGAACTAATTGATGGCGGGAATAATCTTCAGTTTCCCGCTAAACTTACGACAGGCGATCCTAACGACAATAACGCTACGGCAAAGGTGACGATCGCAGATCCGAAACTCGGCCCTTTGCAAAATATTAACGGCGCTTTCGTGCTGCCGCTGCTAGCCGGAAGCCCCGCCATTGACACAGGTACAGGTGCAGGCGCGCCAGCTAAGGATCAGCGCGGTGTGACTCGCCCCCAAGATGGTGATGGTAACGGCAGTGCGATCGTCGATATCGGCGCTTTTGAATTCACAACGACAGCCACGCCGACTCCTACACCAACTCCGACACCTACACCCGCCCCAACTCCGACACCCGCACCAACTCCGACTCCGACACCCACACCCGCCCCAACTCCGACACCCGCACCAACTCCGACTCCGACACCCACACCTGCGCCCACGCCGACACCGGCACCAACTCCAACTCCGACACCCACACCCGCCCCCACGCCGACACCGGCACCAACTCCGACTCCGATACCGGGCACAGATAATTGTTTGCTCGATGGCGTCAGCGCCCCGGAATTAAACTCTGCTACCATCACCCCCAACCCCGTCCAAAACACTCTCAATGGCGGTAACAATGCCGATTTCATCATGGGCAGCAGCATCCCCGAGTCGATTAACGGACTGGGTGGCAACGACACTATCTACGGACTTGGCGGCAATGACAAC
>NZ_JAEQCF010000171.1:0-3608 GCF_020738625.1 Microcoleus sp. PH2017_09_SFU_O_A | reverse complement strand
CAAGGGTATGGCTTTTCTAATTTTGATAATTTTAGAAATCGCGTATTAGCTTGTTTCTTGCATTAGATAAAATTATCACCATAAGTTCTGGAGAGCCGGGGAATGTTTCTCACCATGCTCAAATACAAAGCTCAAGAGTGCGATCGTAATTATGTTGAAATCAACAGATTCTTTCCTTCTTCTCAGTTATGCGCTGAAAAGTTGCTACCGATCCCGATGCTTCAGAAAGGATTTGATAGCTTGAATGTTCGCTTTGTAGACTGTCCTCACTGCGGAAAAAAACACGATCGCGATATCAATGCTGCGATCAATATCAGAAATGAAGGCTTGCGGATTTTGGCGTTAGGAACTAGCGCTGCTGCCATCGGAGGGAATGTCAGACCAAAGCGATCTGCGGGACGTAAAAAATCCACGATTGTAGAGGCAATTCCCACTGAGGATGGAAGCCGACACCATACTGTGATTCAGTTGGAGTAGGTAGTTCACTAACGTGCCGTCGAAGTTTGGTAGTTGCGTGCGATCGAGAAAAGTTGTATAGCTACTTATCGGCAGTGATCTATACTAGCCATTTTATGTTTTTATCCATTAGAATCTAGAAGTAAATATAAAGTCAGTTTAATTAATAGTTAGTCTATTTGGTTGTTGAGAAGGCTAGTACCTTTAGACAAAGGAATCTAAGTTATGGAATTCTTTATAGTCTTCCTTCCTGTAATAGCGCTCCTTCTATTGATTGTGTGGTCTGTTAAATGGTTTGGTGCATGGTCTGCTAAGGTAAAGGCTTCCTTGCCAAGTATTTCTAGAGAGGCTCGTGTCGTTACCAAGCGTCAGCATCACTTACCTGGTCTGTCATTCGGAACAATGTATTATGTAACCTTTGAATTTTCCGATCGCAGCCGAGCAGAGATTGTTTTATATGCTCACGATTATGCTATGCTGGCCCAGGACGATCGAGGAACACTTTTTTATAGTATTTGGCCGGGTAGCGCTCCAGGAAAACTTGATTCTATGACAACTTTGTTTAAGCGATTCGATCGAGATTTGACATAGCCAGTTGATGTTTAAAGCTTGGCAAACCTCTCAGCTTCAATATGCAACATTTCAAATCGTGGTTTTACAAGATAAAAGAGTAAACACCCCGTGACGTTTGTCCGGGGATGTGAGGTTGTTGCCAAGTTTAATCTGCCTTCAGTTTGTTTAGATTGACAGATTTAAGCGACTTGTATCAAATTGATACTCGAGCGGGCTAAAGCCGCTGAGATTCTGCTGACAAAGTAAGCTTTAAGTTTTACTCCCGCTACGACCATCAAACGCCGTCTACTTAGTCACCTAAATTAAATTTAGGTTTCCAGTTACTTTTACTGTTTCAACGCTTTCCGAGTCCATCACGCTCGGCCTTGATGCGGTACGCTCAACAACCTGCTATTACTTGCCCTTTACTGTCATACTGTCATCAAGTTTGCACTCTTTCCGTTGTTTCCAGGGGCGGGAATTTCACGCCAACTAGGATGTTTCAACACGTAGATGGTTGTTCTTACTCACTTCTCGATCGTAATACAATATTTTAATAGAAATAGCAAAGAAAGAACATGGGGACTGAAGTCCCCCGAGCCGCTTCCCTAGGAAGGACTAAAGTCACGCTTGTTTCCCGCATCCCGTATTGATTTTTATGAAAGTAGGTTAAATTTCGGACTTCTGTGCTTGCGCTTCCGGGACTGCAACTTCTGCATCCGGCAGATTGACAGCAACTTCTGCGGATTCTGCAAGAGATTCTACAGTTTCTAATGCCTCGGGAGTGCGCTTAGAAAATCCCCAGACAAACATTAAGGCGATAGAAGAAACTACCAGCCACTGGGGAGGTACTAAACTCTCATTAATTACTTTCACCAGCAATCGCATTCCCACGAAACCGACTGTAATGTAGCCAGCATCTTCAAGGTGTACGAACTCATCGAGCCAGCGGATGAACAAGCCTGCCATAAATCGCAGGGTTATGATGCCAATTGTCGCGCCAGTCAACACCAGCCAAGTTTGGTCAGAAATCGCGATCGCAGTTGTAACGCTATCCAAAGAAAAAGCTAAATCCGTCAGAGCAATTACTGGAATTGCTTTCCACAGAGACGCAAATCTGGGGCCGTGATGTTCTCCATCAGAGTCAGCCTCTGACGCAAAGTGCTGGAAAACTAGCCACAGCAGATACAGGGCTCCCAGCAGTTCAAACTGCCAGAACTGGATCACCCAAGTCGCCGTTAAAATTAGTGCTATTCGCAGTACAAAAGCAATTATCAAACCGATGTTGAGAGCTTGTTGCTGTAGCTTGGGTTCTTCTAAACCTTTGGAAATAGATGCCAGGGCGATCGCGTTGTCAGCCGAAAGCACCGCCTCCAAAGCTACCAAAACCAACAATAATAAAAAGGTGTCAACTCCCAAATTGGGTGAAGCCTCGAGAAATTGATCTAGCATTAATTATTTTGTACACCTAACGATTTGCAAGGGTCGAGCTGCTATACAAATCCTAGACAAGTCTAGACATTTGCTTCTTACTTCATCGGGAGCATGGGAGCGGTTATCCCTCGGTAAGCTTTCACGTTTTAGCCAAGCGCGATAAATTAATTGCTGCGTTCAAATCTCTGTCCATCGAATGACCGCAACTTCCACAGTTGTAAGTCCTTTCTGCCCGTGGCATATCTTGAATATGTCCGCAGTTTGAACAAGTCTTGCTCGAAGGAAACCAGCGGTCAGCAATGATTATTTCACAGCCAAACTTTTTAGCTTTGTATTCCAGTTGACGTTTGAATTCATAGAATCTACAATCAGCGATGACTTGAGCTAGTTTGTGATTGGCTAGCATCCCCGAAACATTTAAATCTTCTACTACTATCGTTGCGTGGTTTTTGCCTAAGTAAGTAGTGATTTGATGAAGAGTATTTTTTCTGAGGTTTGCTATTTTTGCATGATGCTTCGCTAGTTTTTGTTTAGCCTTAAATCTATTGCTAGAGCCTTTCGTCTTTCTCGATAACTCCTTTGACAGCCTACGCAACTTATTGAGATGCGTTTTGTAATGCTTTGGGTTAGGAAAAACAACACCCGTTGAAAGTGTTGCTAACTCTTTAACTCCCAAGTCAACACCCACCGCATCGTGTTGCTTTACAGTTGGTTCATGCTCCTGTTCGTAAGCAAAAGCAATAAACCAACTGTCGGCAGTTCGAGATATTGTAATTGACTTGCAGGTGGTGTGAGGCAATCCGACCTGGGTTTTTACCCAACCGATGGTTGGTAGGTTTATGGACGTACCATCTACCGGGATTGGTTTGCCACCTGCATCTATCGTGAAGGAATCATGATGACCCTTCTTCTTAAATTTGGGATATTCACCTTTTTTGGAGAAGAACCGAGTGAAAGCATCCCCTAGATTGTCAAAAGCATATTGAGTGATCTTCTGGCAAATTCCCGCTTCTTTAATCCATGTAAACTCAGGTTTTACATGATTGTTAAAGAATTTCTTGAGCAGGTATTTGTTGGGCTTCAATCCATCTTTGTAAAGATTACTCCAAGTAGCCAATCCCCAGTTATAAGTAAACCTCGCTATTCCAGCGTGCTTGCTCATGACT
>NZ_JAEQCF010000053.1:968-58932 GCF_020738625.1 Microcoleus sp. PH2017_09_SFU_O_A | reverse complement strand
AAATTTGGAGATGTTCCAATTCCCAATCAAAATCCCAGAAATCATTTTCGGCTCCAATCTCGCATTTTTTCTCGTCTCATACCCTGATTCAGCAACGCCGAATCTCCATACATACAAACTGATAATTGTCAAGCAATTTCAACCAATTGTCTGGTTCAGAAGCAGGCAGATATTATAACCATTATCATACAATTTCACAAAGACGCGCCCGGACGCAGTACCACAAATACCGAGTCCAGACGACTTCTCCAAGGTTGTCAACCCAACACAGGGAGCAATATCAATTATGACAAAAAATCCACGATGGTTGCGTTACGATCCAGATGAAGACAAGTCTCGACACGCAGCAGCAGATCCAGATTGTTGTGAAGAGATGGAACAAAAATATGGTTGGAAACTAATTGAGGTTGAGAAAATTGACGGCCAATTTTTCAAAGTTGATTGTGTTTTTAAAGGTCAAACGGAGTTTCCAGACTGGTACAAAGAACTAGAAAGCAAGGAGGATGAAGATGCGTAAATGGATTGTCTTTAGAGCAGACAAGCGCCAACCTGGTTGGGAAAAACGCAAGCTTGAACACACCCAATGCCTAACCAAGATTTTAGCCGAACACTTTGACTCTTCTAATGACGAAATTCCTGAAGTTGGCTATCGTCCCCCAGAGTTTGTTCGCGTAGAAGCAGAACACGATCCAGATAGACACGGTTATAGCACTCATTACCGCACCAGCGATTGGGAAGTGGCGCGGGTTGAGACTTATACTCCCGATATTCCGATCGGTGAATTTGATATAGTAGTAATCTGCTATTGCCAATATTCGCCCATTGATGCTCCCCTCAAACCCATGCCAGAACGTCAAGTTTCTCTTGATTCCTTTAGAGGCGACAAAGAAGCTTATCAACGTTGGTTAGACTCTCAAAAAAGCAAGGAATACACGGAAGTTTAGGAGTTCCAGCAGAGGAAACGGTAGTGCCGTTTCCTCTATATCATAAGGAGTGAAACCGGAATTGATATTACTATGGTAATTCTCCAAACTGATCTCGATAACGCTCTAACAAAGCTTCGAGTTCAGCAGCCCGTTGCCGTTCCGCTTGCAAAGCTGAAGCCAATTCATCGGGAATCAATAATTTCTCCCCATTATCTTCGCGATAAAACCCAATCAGTTTTCCTTCTATTTCTAACCGCAGTTGCAATACCTCGCTGCGATTGTCTCTGATTAATTCATACCCATCTTCCCCCAATCGATACCCGCGCAATTGTTCCCGAATCCATTCACCTCTAGGGTCAAACAACCAATATTCCTCAACTTCTATCCCCTCATACAAGTCTTTTTTATTGATTATATCTTCCGACTTTGTGCCCGGTGATGTCATTTCAAAAATTACCTTCGGCACTTGTCCTTCTTCCCAGATTTTGTAATTATCTCTGCCACCTGGTTCTACATCAAAAATCACCATCACATCAGGTGCTACCCGCAGTTTTGGGAATCCTTGAGCGTAGTATAAAAATTGGTTTGCTAAAACAGTAGCTCGACGGTCTGCGAGGTATTGTTTTAAGACTTCTAAAGTGGTTAAAATTGCGTAAAGATGGTCGTAAGTTTCTGCCTTTCTGCCACTGGTTCTCCATCAGCGCTAGGGTATATGATTTCAGAAGTTTTGAGGGTGGTAACGACTGCTGTCATGGTCGTGCTTCCTGTGAGTTGTATACATATTATAAACTTTTTTGCTGTAATTAAGTAGGTTAATTTAATTAATATCAAATCCGGTAGCATCGGAATGATTATTAGCCGAAATTAGGAGAAGGCAGTGCCGTGTCCCTACCCAAAATATTGTAGGGACACGGCACTGCCGTCTCCTCTATATCATAGGTCGTGTAACCGGAATTGATATAACCTAAAATGCGATCTTTCTTAGAAGAACCCTGACTTCTTTAAGAAGTCGGGGTTCTGGGAGTTCTGTTTTTTAGTTTGGTCTATTTAATACCTCTTATCCTATGACAATTCTCCTTATTCATTCACAATTCCTGCTTCAAACACCTGTTGAGCAGTCAAGTTTAACTCGGGGAAAGCACCGGATTCAATTCTATCGTCTCCCCGGAATTGCGCCAACTCGTATTCCCCGTCAACTAATTGATATACCGAAAGCGTCGGTTGTTTGGGATTGCCTATGTAGCGTCTTCCACCCAATCCCAAATAATCCACAATCCAGTATTCAAAAATGCCCATTTCTTCATAATCTCGCAGTTTGGTAAGATAATCAGTCTGCCAGTTGGTGCTGACTACTTCTACTGCCAAACGTACTGATGAACCCATTGTGATAATCGATTCTGCTGCCCAACGTGGCTCATTTATCACTTGCTGGCGATCGAGAACTATGACATCTGGCTCATATCCTGATTCGTCGCGATCGGGTTTAAGGACACATTCTTTGGGAAGGAAATAGGGCAATCGGGTATTGCGACATATAACGCCAACTTCTATATTGAGAAAGCCAGATATTTCTGAATGTTGGCCAGTTCCTTTGGGCATTTCAATAATTACTCCATTGTGCAGTTCGTAGTGATGTTCTGAATTTTCAGGATACCAGGCAATGAATTCGTCAAATGTTACTAATTTTGTTAAGGCTTGAATCATGTCGATTGCTCCTTTATTCTAATTATATTTAATTTTAGTTGACTCTAACTATTTTTGTAGGGGCGATGCCCCGCCCCTATACTATTTATTCTACGGCAAGGGAGCATCTCAGTTTTGCATTTAATAGTGCTGTCCCCGCTCGCGTATTATACGATACGCGAGCTCTTGAAGTGCTCGCACTATAAGAAAAAAATGCTTTTTACAAAAGTGAGATGCACCCTACGGCAATTTTCCAAACTGCTCTCGATAACGCGCTAGCAAAGATTCGAGTTCAGCAGCCCGCTGACTTTCCGATTGTGCACGTTGACTCTCCACTTCTGCGTGTTGCCGTTCCGCCTCAGCCCGTTGCCGTTCCGCTTTTAAAGCTGAAGCCAATTCATCAGGAGTTAATAATTTTTCTCCATTATCTTCCCGATAAAACCCAATCAGTTTTCCTTCTATTTCTAAACGCAGTTGCAATACTTCGCAACGACTATCTGTAATTATTTGATAACCCTCTACCCCCAGTCGATATCCGCGCAATTTTTCAGGAATCCATTCACCTTTTGGGTCAAATAACCAGTATTCCTGAACTTCTAATCTTTCATACAAATCTTTTTTAATCACTTTATCTTCCGACTGCGTGCTTGGTGATGTCATTTCAAAAATCACCTTCGGCACTTGTCCTTCTTCCCAGATTTTGTAATTATCTCTGCCACCTGGTTCTACATCAAAAATTACCATCACATCAGGTGTTAAGCGGACTTTTGGGAAACCTTGAGCGTAGTATAAAAATTGGTTTGCTAAAACAGTAGCTCGACGGTCTGCGAGGTTTTCTGCCACTGGTTCTCCATCAGCGCTAGGGTATATGATTTCAGAAGTTTTGAGGGTGGTAACGACTGCTGTCATGGTCGTGCTTCCTGTGAGTTGTAGCTCTATTATAAACTTTTCTGGTGTTAAGCTGGCGCGCATCTAATTTTAACAATCATGTTTCTGGAAACAACGAGTGGGGCGATGCTCCTACCTAGCCCCAAAAAATTAAATTTTAAGGCCGCAACAGCTTACCAATTCTTCAATGATGTCACATACGCTCAATATTTTTGACTAATAATTGAGTTCGATCGCCCTTTTGAATTCCTTAACTGCCTCAACATGACTCGGCATATTAACACACCTGACAAGTAAATCAATATCGAGTTCTGGGAGCAATTGAGAACTCGCAATCTGTTCGTATCCTTCCTTTCCCAGAGCATACAGAGACAGTCGGCTGTTTTCCCAAAACCAGACTTCAGAAATTTGCAGGCGTTTGTAAGCCTCTAGCTTATCAATTCCGCCGCTAGTTACGACTACTTCGATCGCTAAATCTGGACGTTCTCTATCAGCACCCAATTCGTAAGATTTGTCTGCTTCACACTTCACTCGTTCCGATTCATTTTCTAAAGTCAACGAACCCGTTGGAGTGAAATCGATTCCTGCTTTCAGCAAATATGTTTCCAGTAAAGCACCAATTCGTTCTTTCCCTATTTCGTGTTTTCTTCCAGGCATTCTCTGAATCTCCAGTATCCCATCTAAAAATGACAGCCGAACTCCGGGAATATCCAGCATCGGTTCTAAGGTTTTGAATTGTTCCCAGCTTAACCCTGGAAATAGTAACGGCCGATCTAATTTTTCTTCTAATGTTGTTGCAGTCATGGCGCTCCTTTATTCCTAATGTAAAATCTCAAATCGATCGACCTTCAAATGGCATCAGGATCTATACCCTGACTTATCAAGTATGCCATTAGGCGATCGGCACGCTGGCGTTCCTCATCGGCCCGCTGTTGTTCCTGTTCCACCCGTTCCGCACCCCACAGCAACAAATTGCCATTCTCATCCCACCAGCGCAACCAATAACCCGTTCTCTGAGATTTTTTTCCTGACCAAACCCCCAGAAATAAACCCATTGATTCTATCCAAAATCGACTATTAGCATCTGGTTCTTGCTTTGTGTACTGTCCTGAAACCAAAAGGTATACTTCTAATTCTCCCGATTTAGGATCGAAGATTGCATAAACTGGAACTTGCAAAATTTGCTCGTAAAACCGCCACTTGCCGTAAGGATATTTTGATATTGTCGAATATTCACTGCCCTTAGTATCCGATAAAAATTCCATCACTACTGCTGGAACTTATCCCTCAGCAGTGCGCGTATAACTGCGGCGGACTTCTCCTAGTTCTGCTGGTAATACCGAGGGAACGTAGACCCAATCTGGGGCTTTTACTATTGTTTTGTCGTTGACTTTGGCGCACAGTCCAAAGTTGGAAGCTATTAGCATTGAAGCTATGATAAATCCTGCAAGTTCCAAGGCTTCTCGCAGGGCGGCTGCTAAAAGTGGTTGGTCGATGTTTTCAACTGGATCGTCCGGTAATTTAAAATCGTCTGGCAATTTTTCCCAAGTTATATTGTACTTGGTTTGCGTTGCGGGCGGTTTTGATAATGTTTGCGTCATTGCTTTTCCTTGTTTCGATTGAAAGAGTTTTTTTAATAAGATTTGCACAACTTTAATCTCGGGGTGCGCGCTGCCAACCTTACTAACTGAAACCTCTATAATGCGTACCTTCCTAACTGTAGGGCGCGCCACGCACCTTACCGACGGTTATTCAATGATACCAGATTTCAAGGAGTATTTTCGGGAGCAACTGGTTCTGCTGATTTTGCAGTTTGAGAAGGAATAACAGGCAATTTTTCTTTTTTGTTAAAACTGGGCAATCCCGGCTTAACAGATTGATTTACTGCCGTTGTACTCGCATTTACTTTCTCTGAAATAGGAGCTAATGTTTGAGCAACTTTAACTTGCTGCCGCAGTTGTTCTGTCGAGCCCAACAAGCCTCCCAATCCGTTAAATAACCTGCGAATGTTGTTGCGGAAAGCCGGGTCTCCCGTCAGTTCATCTACGTCGGAAGTGATTTTCTGCACGTTCTGAAATGTAGCTCGTGCAGAATCTAGGGTTTGTTGCAATAATAGCAAAGTGGCGGGATTGTTTACCTGGTTGGATAAATCTCGCAAAGTAGCCGAAGCTTGGGCCGCATTCGCTGATAAAACTTCTAAATTAGTTAGCAATTGTCCTTGGTTGATGCGATTAATTGTTGGACTCAAACTGCTGACGGCTACCCGCAATTCTTGGCTGCTTTGATTGATGTTATTCAGGGTTGAGACTAAACTGGCGCGGTTGGTTGTTACTAATGAATTGACTTCGTTAGCTGTTAAGGTGATTCTATTGGCTGCTTGAGTTACTGAATTGGCAGAATTTATTGCAGCGGCTGATACGGCTTTTGTGGAAGTGTCCGCTGTGACTGCTACTTTAGAAACATCTGCGGCGACTCCTGATATTTCTCCTTTGAGCGATTGATTTAAGCTGCTGGCTTCTCCTTTTAAGGATTGATTTAAACTGGTTACTTCTCCTTTTAAAGATTGAGTCAAACTGTTGGCTTCTCCCTTTAATGATTGATTTAAAGTTGTTAATTCGGTTTTTACTGATTGACTTAAGTTGCCAATGTCTCCTGTTACGGATTTATTCAAGGTTTTGATTTCGGCTTTGGCTGTTTGAGTTAAACTTGATAAATCTTGAGTGAGTTTAGCTGCACCTTTTGCTGTACTGGCTGTATTCTCTGCAATTGATTTAATATTGTTGAACAGCGCGGGGTCGGTGTATAAATTAGATAGGCGGACTGTGGAGCGAATTAGTTCGTCGAGACTGACTCCAGCTTGACCTTTTAAGCGGGAATTTTTGCAGATTATTTCAGGGGGACAGTCGGCGCTAAAGGGATTGGCGGTAAGTAAGGAGTCTGGCAAAATTGAGTTGGGGGTAATGTCGATCGACGATTCGCCAATTAAACCCGATTTATTTGCTTCAATCGCCACATCCCGGGGCATGACTAAAGTACCGGGGGCTATCTCCATTGTCACCTCTACGCCGTTGGCGCTGGCTTTGATGGCGGTAATTTTACCGACGGCGACGCCGCGATACCTGACGGGCGTGCCTATTTGCATTCCCTGGGCGCTGGCAAATTCTACGGCGAATTTGTAGCTGCGGTTGCCTAGTTGTACGCCCTGCAACCAGAGCACTAAGCCGCCAAATAAACCGATTCCTACTAAAATCAAGAATCCGACAGAACCTTCTCTTACAGTTCGCGATCGCATATTGCCTCCTTTGGCAATTGGCAGTTGGCAGTTGGCAGTTGGCAGTTGATAGTTGATAGTTGATGGTTGGCAGTTGTTAATTTTTATCTGATGTGTTGCCTATAGATTTTAGATAGGCGTTTAGTCGGGGTGACAGTTCGTCAATAATTGGCTTGAGTGTTTCTACTTGTGTAGTTGTTAGTAGTTGCCTAGTATAAGCCCGTCTCAACCAGTGCTTTGTTTCATATAAAGAACCTCTGGCAATCTTGATAAATCTCCGATGATCCTGATAGCTGCCTCGACCATCTCCTTCAGCAATATTAGCACCAATACTATCAGCAGCTCGAATAATTTGCTTGCCGACCGTATCTTTAGCTAGTGCGTCCCATTTTATAACAATATTCCAAATTTCATCAGCTAATTTTTCTGATAATTTATAAACATCTAATTTTTGAAAATTTGTTTGTGACATATCCCATCTCCCAATAATACAAACAATTAACCACTGCCAACCGCTTTCCTAACAACCGCCCACTGTCAACTAACAACTGCCCACTGTCAACTAACAACTAACAACTGCCCACTGTCAACTAACAACTGCCAACTGTCAACTAACAACTGCCCACTGCCAACTGCCAACTGCCAACTGCCAACTGCCCACTGCCAACTGCCCACTGCCAACTGCCCACTGCCCACTGACAATTGACTATCCAATCACTTGAATTGGGCCGGTAACGCTGCCACTAAAAAATTGTTTAATTAACAAATTATCTGTCGATGCAATGTCGCTGACAGTTCCCTCCCACTGCACTTTGCCTTGATAGAGAAACACGATGCGATCGGCAGTCCGGCGAATGGTACTGTCTTGGTGAGTGACGATCGCATAAGTGCTACAAACTCCCTGAGCTCTCTGCAAATCCCGAATTAAATCTTCAATTACCGTCGAAGCGATCGGATCTAAACCCGCCGTCGGTTCGTCATACAGCAAAACCTCCGGATTGTCCCTCGCATTATCGGGATTTGCCATGATGGCGCGGGCAAAACTTACCCGCTTCCGCATTCCCCCAGACAACTGCGCTGGATAGCGTTCGCCAATTCCCCGCAAACCCACCATCTCTAACTTCTCCTCCACCAATTCCCGAATCCGGCGGCGCGGCAGCTTAGAATGCTGGTACAGTAAAAAACCGACATTCTCCTCTACCGTAAGCGAATCAAACAAAGCAGCTTGCTGAAACACCATCCCAATCCCGATCGGATCTGCCACGTCGTCCACCCATCCCATCCGTCGCTGTCCCTGAACGAAAACCTCGCCCGCATCCGGGGCCAACAAACCCGCAATTATCCGCAAAATCGTAGATTTCCCCGTCCCGGAAGGGCCAATAATTGCCAGGGCCTCTCCCCGATATATCCTCAGATCCACTCGATCGAGGATCGGGTTATCCCCGAAGGACTTACTTACCCCCTTGAGTTCGATTAGCGGCTCAGCCATAAGATGCGATCGATTATTATGTTGTCAGTCATCAGTCATCAGTCTAGCTAATGACTAATGACTAATGATTAATGACTAATGACTTAAATTGACTGCCAGAATCAAAACTCTCTTGTATTGTAAATTTGTCAGCTTGAGCTATTCCAATACCATTAAGACTAATTAACCATGTCAATTAGTTCATTTCCTAAAGCCCTGCGAGTCTTTGCCAAAGCTAAGCAGGTTTTTGTCCAATCCAGAAATCCTTACCCTTCTTCTTTGCGGAACGGGCGAGTTCACCAGTGGTTTAAGTGGTTGGCCCCCGGACTGTTGGTGAAACGGTGGCTGCTGATCAGTGCTAGCGGTGTGGTACTTGCCACTTTGGGTTTAGCGATTTGGACTGGGATGACTCCGATCTTTTTGCTGTTGCAATTGTTGAGAAATTTTTTGACTTGGATTGCGGAAGTTATTCCCAATTACGTGTCGGGCCCGATCGTGATTGCAGGCGGAATTTTGTTAATTCTGTGGGGTCAAACTCGCAGTTTGAACTCGATTACCCAAGTGCTGATGCCGGAAGGGAATGAGGAATTGGTCGATCGACTCCTCAACCACCGCCGCTTGCACCGCGGCCCGAAAATTGTCGCCATTGGAGGGGGTACAGGCCTTTCTCATTTGCTTAGGGGATTGAAAGATTACAGTGCCAAAATTACTGCGATCGTCACGGTCGCCGATGATGGCGGGTCTTCCGGGCGACTGCGACGGGAAATTGGAGTATTGCCGCCGGGAGATATTCGCAATTGTTTGGCCGCTTTGGCCGATGAGGAAAAGTTATTAACTGAGTTATTTCAATATCGCTTTCAAGCCGGTGACGGTTTGGTTGGTCACAGTTTTGGGAATTTGTTTTTGACTGCGATGAGCGATATTGCTGGAGATTTGGAACAGGCGATCGCCGCCAGTTCTAAAGTTTTAGCTGTGAGGGGGGAGGTGCTGCCGGCTACTCTGAGCGACGTTTCTTTGTGGGCAGAACTGTCTGATGGCCGAAGAATTGAGGGGGAGTCCAGCATCACCAAAGCTAACGGAAAAATCGTCAAAATTGGCTGCAATCCGGCTAATCCTCCGGCTTTGCCCAGGGCCGTCGAAGCGCTGCGGGAAGCGGATTTTATTATTATTGGGCCGGGGAGTCTTTATACGAGTGTGATTCCGAATTTGTTGGTGAAGGAAATTGCTGATGCGATCGCCAATAGTGAAGTTCCGCGCATTTATGTGTGCAATATTATGACTCAGCCGGGAGAAACAGACGGATACAGCGTTGCCGATCACATTCGGGCGATCGATCGGGCTTGCGGCCGCCCCCTATTCGATGCTGTAGTAGTTCAAGGAAAAGTCCCATCTGCAAAATCTTTGATCCGCTATTCTCAGGAGAATTCCTATCCGGTTGTGCTCGATAGAGAAGCCATAACGCAACTGGGGCGGCGAATTGTCATCGCCAATGTCATGGATGAAGATAAAAATACCGGTTTAATTCGCCACAATTCCCAAAGATTGGCGGGGATGTTGCTGCGTTGGTACGGGCGAGCCCAGAATATTTAAGCTGATTAAGGGGGAGATGGGGAGATGGGGAGATGGGGAGATGGGGAGATGGGGAGCATCTCATTTTTGCAAAAAGCATTTTTTTTACAGTGCTGTCCCCGCTCGCGTGCTTTGTATAGCACGCGAGCGGGGACAGCACTCTTAAAGCAAAACTGAGATACACCCCAACCGATAATGACTAATGACTGCTGTTCGCGAGCGGGGACGCTCGCACTTCTGACTAATGACAACTGACTAATGACTAATGACAACTGACAACTGACTACTGACTACTGACTGAAATGAAAACTTTGCTTGCAGATTTTGAGGCTACGCGCCAGTTTGGTATTGCGTTAGGTCGATCGCTCCCACCAGGCACTGTAATCTTGTTACAAGGAGACTTAGGCGCCGGCAAAACCACCTTGGTTCAAGGTATCGCCGAAGGTTTGGGAATCTCCGAATCTGTGGAAAGTCCTACTTTCACCCTGATTAACGAGTATTTTGCAGGGCGGATTCCGCTGTATCATCTAGACTTGTATCGACTCGAACCCGAAGAAGCGGAGGCTTTGCACTTAGAGAGTTATTGGGACGGATTAGAAAGGGATTTGGGGATTGTGGCGATCGAATGGGCCGAAAGATTGCAGTACAAACCCGAAAAATATTTGCAAATTTCTTTGAGTTATCTCGATAACGGGCGCCAAATTGAATTGATGGGGACTGGCGAGTTATTGGATTGGGAATGGGAAAATTGAGGAAGTGCGATTCACGCTCGGGATAGCCACAGCGCGTACTTACTGCGGCGGGCGGTTGACTCGAATCAATTTGCCCCTCAAAGTTTCTTCACCAGCAATAGCATCATTAATGCGTGTTGCCAATATTTCTACATTCCGATTTTTAGTGCAGACAATAATACCTGCATGGTCTGGCTTTCGGTTGTGCAGTCCGATAAAATCAAACCGATTTAATGTCAAAATAGCGCGATCGTTACTCACAGCAAATTCTAGCACTTCAGGATCGGGAATGCCCAGATTTGCTTTTCCTGCTTCCTGAACTGTAAGCACATTGTGACCAAAAGCCCGCAGCAATTCCACAACTGGCAAAGGAAATTGTTCGTCTGCATATAATAATGCCATAAGTTATGCTTCCTCATTTTTGCTGATTGCTTGTTCAATTTCCTCTATATGTGAATCAGCATAAGTCCAAACATTGACCAAATCAGCAGCACTTAGATGGGGATAAAATTGGAGAAGTTCGGAATCGCTTGAACCTTCATTGCGAAAACCAACAAGCAGCCACACTGGAATGCGAGTTTTGGCAATACAAGCATCGCCGCCGCACACTTCGGGAGTCTTGGTAATTCCCGGCCAGCTATTGCTTAAACTTTGGGTTAACAGCCGTATTGCTTCAGATTTCTCGGTCGGAGTTAAGGCAAGAAGTTGTGTTTCTAGTTCTTGGAGCATAGGTAATATCGCCTCGATCGTAAGGGAATATACTCTGATAATTTTAGCACAACTTTTGCTGTAATGTTTTAGGTATGTAGTTGCGCTTCAGCGCTGAAGCGCAACTACATACCTTTGTTTATATAAATTGACTACTCAACGTCAAATGTCAAGGCTTTACCCCTGACATTTGTATCTAATTTACCGTTCTCAAAAACAACTTTTCCTCCCACAACTGTCACCACGGGCCATCCAGTTAAATTCCAACCCTCAAAGGAACTCCAGCCGCACTTGCTCGCCATTTCTGCTCCGATCACCGGGCGGTAGTTGTCCAAATCAACTAAGACTAAATCGGCGTCAAAACCCGGAGCGATCGCCCCTTTGTTCGGAATCTTATAAGCCTTCGCAACAGCCGCAGACATCCAATTAGCAACTTGTGCAACTGTACACCTTCCCTCGACTGCTTGCGTCAACATCAAAGGCAAAGAAGTTTCAACTCCGGGCATTCCCGATGGGCTATTTGGATATTCTTGAGCTTTTTCTTCTAACGTGTGCGGCGCGTGATCGGTGGCGATAAAATCAATTACGCCATCGAGTAAAGCTTGCCAAAGTATTTCGTTATCGCGGGTGTCCCGCAACGGCGGATTCATCTGGGCTAAACTGCCAATCTTCTCATAGGCGCTGGTATTTAACAGTAAATGCTGCGGCGTTACTTCTGCTGTTACCCAACTCGGTTTTTCTTGTCGCAAAAACTCGGCTTCGTCGCCAGTTGAAAGATGCAGAATGTGCAGTCGGCGCTGATATTTTTTAGAAAGTTTTACGGCTAGCTGAGTTGCTAACAAGGCTGCTTGATTGTCTTGAATTTGCGAGTGTACAGCTAAATCGGTACTGCCGGCAAATTCCTGACGACGCTGATTAATTCTAGTTTGATCTTCGGCGTGTACTGCAATTAATCGATCGCCCTTTGCGAAAACTCGCTCTAAATTTTCCTCTCCATCCATCAACAACTGTCCGTGCATCGAACCCATAAACACCTTAATCCCCGGAGTCGGATTCGCATCCAACAAATCCGGTAAATTCTCCGGCGTCGCCCCAATAAAAAAGCCGTAATTGACCAAACACTTGTCAGCAGCGCGCCTTAGCTTGTCATCTAAGGCCGCTTGGGTTGTGGTTAGGGGGCGGGTATTCGGCATTTCCAAAAACGATGTCACGCCGCCCTTAGCGCACGCACAGCTAGCCGTAAACAAATCTTCCTTGTGTTCCAAACCCGGTTCGCGGAAGTGTACCTGCGGGTCAATTACTCCGGGTAAGAGAGTTAAGCCGATCGCATTTATTTCGCGATCGCCGGACATGGCAATCTCCGGAGCAACCCGAACAATTTTGCCATCGCTAATTTGCACGTCCCCTACCAAAAATTCGCCGTCAGGTAACAGAATGCGAGCGCGACGGATTAACAAACTTGATGTGGTCGGCATAAGCTATAATTAAATAGGTAATGTACGTAGAAGCCCAGACAAATTTTATCCTCAAAAGAGTTAGAAAAATACTAATAAATATAACTAGCTTTCAGGAAAATTGTAATTTTTACGATCGACCTCGGCGCACTTTACTCAACCAGATAGTACAAAAACTCACGTCTGGGGCGCAGATTTTGCAGATTTCCTCAAAAAACCCCGAAATAAGTTTATAATTTGTATCCAGCCCAGTGACTTAAATACTTATGACTCGTCTAGACAAGTCAGCCGACCCAAAACCCCCGCAAGATACCGAAAATCCTTGGATAGAAGGAATTAAGACGATCGGCTTAGCAGCATTCTTAGCCTTTGGTATCCGCACCCTGGTTGCTGAAGCTCGCTACATTCCCACCGGCTCGATGCTCCCAACCTTGCAAATTAACGATCGATTAATTATAGACAAGGTGAGCTATCGACTTCAAGACCCGCAGCGAGGAGATATTATCGTGTTTATGCCTCCCGATCCGGCGAGTTTGTGCACGGGACAGCCGCCGCCGATCAAAGATGCCTACATCAAGCGAGTGATCGGACTTCCGGGCGATACTGTGGAAGTCAAAGATGGAAAAGTTTATATCAACAAGCAGCCGCTACAGGAAAAATATATTGAAGAAATTCCGCAGTATCCCTACGGGCCTGTAGTTGTATCTCAAAATTCTTACTTGGTACTCGGGGACAACCGCAACGCAAGCTGTGACAGCCATTATTGGGGCTTTGTACCCAGACAAAATATCATCGGTAGGGCGATCGTCCGTTTTTGGCCTCTCAACCGCACAGGCTCGATCGACCCCACACCGATTTATCCCGCTAAAAAATAGCTACCATTCAAATCCTCGGCGGTTGGAAACCGCGTCTATACAAACGATTCAAATCCTCGGCGGTTGGAAACCGCGTCTATACAAACGATTCAAATCCTCGGCGGTTGGAAACCGCGTCTATACAAACAATGTCCGCCTCCGCGGACTAAGAAATATGGAATTTCAGAGCAATGTGCGATGGCTTATGCCCCGCTACGCTACGACTCTTCAACCCGCGGAGGCGGGTTTTGTTGGTATAGACGCGGTTTCAACCGCCGGGTTTGTGGGTTGATCGGTGATATCAATTCCCGTTGCATCAGTATTGTTCAAACCGTCAACTGTCAACTGTCAATTGTCAACTGTCAACTGTCAACTGAATGACGTTTCGCGATCGAGAACTTTCACAACCTTGTTATACATATCCTCAGCTTCTTGTGGCGAATTGCCAATACTCGTCAATCCCAATTTGCCAAACTCCGACAAACAACCCATTAAATGAAACACGCTCCCCGTCTCAGTACCAGTGTCAAAATGCAGTTGATTGTCAGCAATAATATCCATCAAATCATTCGGCAACAATCCCCGATACCGCTCCTTTTTCAAATTATCCGAAGCCACATAATATTTCGGACGCCCCTGCTGGCTGTAAAATAATCCCGTAGTTCGCTCGTACCGACCGTTTGTTAACAGCTTCAAAGCCATAAACGGATGAGTTGTACCTCCTTTACGCAAGTTAATTTCTATTGCTTGAATATCCCATTTCCCGTCCGATTGCTTGACAGCAACATAATCCACTCCAAATCGCTCCAAAGCACCTTTTGCTGCTAAATTTTTTCCCACTTTCCATCCCAATTCTTGCAACGCCAGCCGATAGGATTCATCCGCCGGAAATCGGCAACCCAAGAAAATTTGACCGTCTGGGCCGCCTAAAATCTGGTCGTGGGTTGACAGAATTTCAACTTCGCCACTGGGGACAATTCGACCTTGAACGCTGGGCGATCGCTTTTCTTCTCCTTCGATAAATGCTTCCGCAATTGCCCCTAATTCGGGAATGCGGCTGCTGAAATTTTTCCAGGTTTCGCCTGTTGATTGAAAGCGCAAATTGTGGAAGCAATCGCCAATTGCTTTAACTCTTTCTTGAGGTGCTTTACCTGCGATCGGCTTCAAATCTAAAATTGCATTTCCTTCCCCCGAAAAACCTTCATTTAACTTAATTACCATCCGCTGCAAATCCGGCTGTCTTTCCCACAACGCAGCCGCAGCTTGGGCCAAATCTTCTGCATTCCAAACCAACTCGGAACCGTCAGGATAAGGTACGCCAGCTTCTTGAAAAATTTGCCTGCTGCCGCTTTTTGTTCCCCAATAAAGCAAATCCGGATCGCTAGCCCACAAAGGAATTCCCAATTTAACAGATAACTCGCGCTCTAAGGGCGTCGAGTTGTAACAAACCATATAAGATTTTGTCGGGCGTACTGCTTGGCGAATTCGCTCCATCAAGCGAGGACGTTCTAAAATTTTCTGGGTGAGGGATTTCGCCGATGCATCGTAAGCCGAGAACAGCAAAAGGCGATCGCGCGCGTGAGAAAATGGAATACCTGGGAGCAATTGCAGGTAATAATCTATAATCATGGGGTGCAGCGGCTCCGAGGTGATGTAAATTAAGCGCGTGCGAGGATTTCGCAGGCGAATCAATGAAAATAAATGCCGCTCTTCGTAGTGGTAAGCACCCTCAACTTTCAGAATTTCTTGCTGATCTAAGCTGAGAGAAGGAATGACGATAATATCACAATCTCCGCTGTCAAATTCTTCTATCTCTCGCCAACGTTCGCGTAATTCTGTCTGAAGATTGCGAAATTTTTGCGAGTATTCGGAAGATGAATTGTTTGACTCTTGCATGGCGTTTTCTCCTAATTATTCAAATAATTATTGCTAATGATGTAGGGTGCGTCAGCCCAAATAGTTGAGACAACTCAACTGGCACTCTTATAGGGGTTAATTTTTAGCTAC
Organism: Microcoleus sp. PH2017_09_SFU_O_A; assembly: GCF_020738625.1. NCBI lineage: Bacteria > Bacillati > Cyanobacteriota > Cyanophyceae > Oscillatoriales > Microcoleaceae > Microcoleus > Microcoleus sp. PH2017_09_SFU_O_A. The sequence goes on along the minus strand of NZ_JAEQCF010000053.1, from coordinate 43,373 downwards.
GTTGTTGCGCTTGGGCGCTTACATATATAAAGAGCGCTGAAGCGCAACTACGTACCTTTGAGCGCTGAAGCGCAACTACGTACCAAGATGGCGCTGAAGCGCAACTACGTACCAAGATGGCGCTGAAGCGCAACTACGTACCAAGATGGCGCTGAAGCGCAACTACGTACCTTTATTTAAATTGACAAAATTCTCAAATAGTGACTTAAGGTGCGTCAGTTCAAATATTTGAGGCAAATCAAACAGTTTTTTTCAGCGCACCCTACCGGGAACTAAGAAGTTCGCCGCACTCGAAAAAGTTTGGCGTATGCCAATATCGGCTCTAGGCGGCGTTGATTTTGCTTGAGTGCCGATCGCAATTTTTCCGAAGGGCGGAACACCAGAGGAGCCGAATATTTGTTCAGCATCTCGATATCGGGCGACTGACTCAACAGCATAAGTCGTACATCTTTGTCGAGCAAATAACTTAGGGAGAGCAAATCTCCCATGTTAGTAAAGTCATTACCGCGATCGCTAATTACAATTGTATCTTTAATCGAGCGATTAGCCATCGCCTCTTTGTTAATATTTCTCGCAACTTCAGCATTAAAATAGCTCAAGTCTTTGCTCCACCAAGTATCAGCAACACCGCTGACTGTACAGGATGCTATGCTTGCTGTAAATACCCCGGCTAAAACGACTTGCCAAAACCGCTGCTGAGTTTTCACATTATTGGCCAGCAAGCAAGCAACTGCTAGCTGCACCCCCGGAAAGCAGGAAATCAGATACCGACTGACGGCGGAGCGTTTGCCACCTAGAATTATATCCGGTAAAACTAGCATCAAAAACGGGACGAAAATTGATGTTATAATAAACATCAAAGTTGAAATATTTGTGCGGCGGCAGATGTTGTAAACGGCTGCTGCAATTAACAGCAAAAATGGCAATCTTAGCAGATAAGTCCAGATATTGTCAAAGCCGAAGTCGAAGTCAAAAAATAAGGCTGTAAAGCTGAGCGTCCACAATTTTGCCAGGTACAGCCAACCAGGAGATATTCGCGTCCAATCTGTCGTTGCTGAGGCTCGTTCCAGGTTGGTCGCCAGCACGTAAATCCACGGCAGATACAAGATTAAAGCTGCTGTTACTGCTAAGAAAAATTGCGAATTAGTTAAGTGACCTCGCAATTTTCTTTTTTTGACAAACAGCCAGCAAGCAATTATAAAAACTCCATGTCCGACAAGTGTTAACGTGAAGAAAGGGTGAGTGTAGCAACCGATCGCGATCGCGATCGAGTAATACGCCCAATTTTGCCACCCCCGCAACCGCAATGCTCTCAGCAGCAGCCAACTGCTGCCAATCACCGTTGCAGTCAGCAAACTGTACTGCCTTGCTGTCTGAGCAAACAAGATGTCAAAGGGAGATAAAGCCAACAGTGTTGTTGCTACTAAGGCTGCCAAATTTGAAGCGAAAAGTTCCTGGGCTAAAGCGTACATCAAAGGCAGCGACAGCAAACTCAATATTGCTGGCAAACTGCGGGATGCTGCAAGAGAACTGCCAAATTGCTGCATCCACAAACGAGCCATCAAAAAGTACAAAGGCGGATGCTGCGGGTCTTCTAGTGCTAAGGAACGTATTGTGTCTGCTGCTGTACTCCCCGGTTTGATCCGCTGATATTTCTGCAATTCTGGTGCGGGAATAATGCGGTTTTGAAATAGTTCGTCGTCGATTTCTTGCCTGGTGAAACCAGCGGCGCGGATTGATGTGTAAGCTTCGTCGTGCCAGTAAAGTTTGCGATCGATCTCGAAGAACCGAAATCCGATACCTAGTAAAATGCCGATCGCCAATAACCAGATCAGCAACCGCGAATTTTGAGGATTTTTGGGATTAACAGATGTGTCTTGATGTGTTGTAGATGCCATGCTTGTCCTAATTGTAGCGATCGTCCCAGATGCGTACCGATCGACTCCGGGGACGATCGCACCACTACGCTCAGAAACCGGGTTTTTTACCGGGTTCGCCTGCTGCAACCTGTGTATTGCTGTGGAAAAACCCGGTTTCTCTCCACCCCCGTTTGGGCCCTGTAAAAGATCGATCGATACCTGTACAGATCCCAACCGACCATTATTCTACCTTCTGCCGAAAGCCTTCTACCTTCCAAGCAAGAGCCACCTTCAACAGTTGACAGTTGATAGTTGACAGTTGACAGTTGACCGAAGGAGAGCGACCTCTACCCTTAAATCCGAGGATTGGAGTAATGAATAGTCTGATTTTAATTTCTCTCTCGAAGGCGGGCGGGCTTTCAACCAATTCTTTCTGGTGAGGGCGCGATCGGGCCCAACCACCGCAAAATCAAGAATTCTAAACCAAATCCCCCCAGAACCTCCAGACCCCAAAAATAACTGCTAACATACGTGTTGTACAGTTAATCAACAAGCTCCGCAAGGGGTCTACCCGCGTACCGAAAATGGCAAAAAAAGAAGCTTCTACAAAAACTACTGAAAACACAGAAAAGCAAAAAGCCCTAACTTCCGTACTGTCCCAAATCGAGCGCAGCTTTGGCAAAGGAGCGATCGTCCGATTGGGAGACTCCACTCGCATGAGGGTAGAAACCATCCCCACCGGAGCTCTGACACTGGACATTGCTTTGGGCGGCGGTTTGCCAAAAGGCCGAGTAATTGAAATTTACGGCCCGGAAAGTTCCGGTAAAACTACTCTAGCGCTCCACGCGATCGCCGAAGTCCAAAAAACCGGCGGCATCGCAGCCTTCGTAGATGCCGAGCACGCCCTCGATCCCACCTACGCCTCAGCATTAGGCGTCGATATTGAAAATCTCTTAGTTTCCCAGCCGGATACCGGCGAAATGGCCCTAGAAATTGTCGATCAACTCGTGCGATCCGTCGCCGTCGATATCGTAGTCATTGACTCCGTAGCCGCCCTCGTCCCCCGCGCCGAAATCGAAGGCGACATGGGCGACTCCCACATGGGTTTGCAAGCCCGCTTGATGAGTCAAGCACTGCGGAAAATCACCGGCAACATCGGTAAATCCGGCTGTACCGTGATTTTCCTCAACCAATTGCGGCAGAAAATCGGCATAACTTACGGCAACCCCGAAACCACAACCGGCGGTAACGCCCTCAAATTTTACGCCAGCGTGCGGCTCGACATTCGCCGCATTCAAAGCTTGAAAAAAGGTACCGAAGAATACGGCAACCGCACAAAAGTTAAAGTTGCTAAAAATAAAGTTGCTCCGCCTTTCCGCATTGCCGAATTTGACATTGTATTTGGTAAAGGCATTTCTACCTTAGGCTGTCTGACTGACTTGGCAGACGAGATGGGAGTAATCCTGAAAAAAGGTTCTTGGTATAGTTACAACGGCGAGAACATCGCTCAAGGACGAGACAAAGTGATTCAACACATGGAGAAAAATATCGATTTCAAAAATGAGATCGAGCGGCTAGTACGGGAAAAACTTGATACTGGGGCAGTGGTTTCTGCTAATTCTGTCGCTCCTGTGGATGTCGATGCTGATGATGTCGATGCTGATGATGATGAGGTTGTTGATAATGATGACATTCAAGATGTAGGAGACATGGAAGAAATTTAAATTTTGTCGCGATCGGTCATTAGTTCTGTCCGCGAAGAGCGTATTGTATAATACGCTCTTCGCGGACACCACTAAAATCAAAAATGCTTGTTACAAAAATGAGATGCTCTCAAATTAAATGGGTGCATCTCATTTTTGCATCAATACTAGCTCGCTTCGAGTGCGTAGGCGCAAGCCGGGACGTAGCCATCGCCCGGGGAAATTTCTGTCACCGAGAGCTATTGAGGTGGGTCGCTACTCGAAAAGTCGATTTTAATTCAGTTTAATGGCGACACACCCTACGAATAATATTGCTACAGGGCAAGCTGTCAAATGTTTACTTCACCCTGCTTCTGGTCTCTTCACCTTGATTCACTTGGTAGCACTCGCATCACTGCGTTTACACGCTTCAGCTTCTGACTCATTGCAGGTGCAAATACTTAGGAGCAGAATAGATTCATATACGTAAGTAAAGGAGTTCCAATCACCGCTAAATACTGTGGAGTTTACGGTTACTTCCCTCTGGGTCAAGCTGCGGTAACTAACACTAGCCAGATTTTGACAACTGACAGATTTCACCTCTGAGGCTGTTTGTAAAGAAATGTAAAAGCTCCTGAAAGTTAATTGCTGTTACAGAATGTAGGATTTCTGAGCTGAACTGTAAAAAAAAGTTGTCTTGATTCATCGCAAAAATGAACTGGACAAACATGAATTTCATTTTTCAGGAACTTAAATTCTTATCCCAGGAGAATCAATCATGACTGACGGTCAATTAGGAGTTATATTAAAGATGGCTCAAACAATTAATCCTCAAATTGAGAGCGATCGACATTTTGAAATAGACTTGGAAAAATTGCGTCAACTGCCAGCAGGAACATTAGGGTGCGAAGTGGCGCGATTTCTAGACGAACAAGGGTTTGAGCCGATCGCATCTGGAGACTGGATTCAACGAAACCACGACGTTTAACCGGTTCTCACTGGTCTTTCACCTTCTGCCGAAGATGAATTTGTACTTCAAGCGTTTACTCGCGCTCAAGTATTTCGCCCTTCCTGTGCGATTTTAGTGTTAGTTGGATTGCTAAGTGGCAAATGCCCGATCGGACAAATTATCAAAGGTTTAAAACATGGAAAATTAGCCGAGCGGCTAATTGACTGGGACGTTGCATCTGATTGGGAAACTCCCTTATCTGAAGTCCGAGAGAAACTGGGGATTCTACCATTAATTGATTAATTTTTTAACTCGTCACTGCACTGCAAAACTATGCAAAGCACAATTTACAAACCGGTAATCAGCCTGAGCCCGCGAGAAAGAGCGATCGCCCAATTAGTAGCGCAAGGTCTGCCCAACAAATGTATTGCCAAAAATTTAAATATCAGTCACTGGACGGTTGCTACTTACGTGAGGCGGATTTTTATCAAACTCGGTGTTTGTTCTAGAACTGCGATGATTGCACTGTTGATGCAAGAAAATATGCTCTGGGACTCATGAGTCGATTTAAGATTTTAGATTTTACGTTGACTCACCTTGATGAATCAGGGAACTTGAACTATGGTCTAAAATTTGGGAATCGATTTTGACCCTCGTGTCGGGCATTTATACCTGTTTTTGAGGCGGAATAAGTTAGATATAGCGGTTCTTAGAAAGATGCGGTACGTAGTTGGGCTTCAGCCCTCTTAGTTTAATGGTTATAGAAGCTGTCAACAGTTGACAGTTGACAGTTGACAGTTGACAGTTGACAGTTTGAGAGCGACCTTTACCCTTAAGTCCGAGGATTGGAGTAATGAATAGTCTGATTTTAATTTCTCCCTCAAAGACTTGGGGCTTTCAACCAATTCTTTCTGGTCAATCATACCTCATCTCTTTGAGAAAGGCTATAGTAGGGTGCGTCAGCCTGATTTAATTCTCTGGTAACTCAGAAATTCTCTACTGACAAGCGAATTTCTTGATGGTACCCGCCACATGATTCCCAAATCGAAAATCGAAAATCCTCTCTTCCCCCGAATTTATCCGTGGGGTCGCCTCTAAAATCTAAAATCTAAAATCTAAAATCTAAAATCGATTGACGCACCCTACAGACATACTCGGAGAAAAATAAAAACCCAGTTTCCGTGTGAAACCGGGTTTTTATTTGCAATATTTAAAACCTTTTATGCCAAAGCCAAAGAACGAGAAGAATTTCTCAAAAAATTCAGCAATTCTCGATTCACCGTTTGCGGCGCTTCCTGCTGAATCCAGTGACCACAATTAGGGATTAATTTTAACTTAAACGGAGCGCTAATTAACCGATCCAAACCTTCTACAAGTGTGTGGCTCAAAAACGCATCTTCTTCTCCCCAAAGCACCAAAGTAGGCACTGTCACAGGATCTAACTTCTGCCCCCAATGCCAAAGACGCTGCGGGTGAAACATCTGCTGGTAATAATTCATCGCCGCCGCTAACACTCCTGGCTTTTCTAAAGCGGTTTGATAAATCTGAGTTTCCTCAGCGCTAAAAGCTCCTTTGCGAACAGCTTGTCCTTGCAAGATATTTTGCACAAAATCTTTCAAATTTTGCCGGATCAACCATTCGGGGATACCGGGAACTTGAAATGCCAAAATGTGCCAACTGCGGCGGAGTTGGTCTAAATTGCTTGCCATTTCCTGCACGAATCGCTGCGGGTGCGGAGCGTTTAAAATTGCCAAGCGGTTGAGTTTTTCGGGGAATTTTTGAGCTAAATGCCACGCGATCGCACCACCGCAATCGTGACCGACAATGTGCGCTTTTGTATAGCCCAGCCGATCGATCAAACCGCGAATATCAGCACTCAGCGTATCCAAATCATAACCGCTTTCCGGCTTGTCCGAATCGTTGTAGCCCCGCAAATCCGGCACCACAACCTTAAAATGACGCGCTAAGGCAGGAATTTGATGGCGCCAAGAGTACCAAAACTCAGGAAACCCGTGCAGGAGGATCACGAGCTCGCCTTCTCCTTGGGAAACGCAGTGCAAGCGGATGTTGTTGGTTTCGACAAAGATGTGTTGCTGTTCGGAATCTAAAGACTTCATAGTTGGAAAGTTAGACTTATTTTCGGGCTGTACAGAACTCGCCGACTGATAGCAGGTTCAAACAGCCCAATGGTTTTAATTCTTCTGTTTTTATTCTAGCTGCTTTTCGATCCCCGCCGCTGCAATCTCATTAAACTTAAAACTTGTAGAGTTTTTCGCCGAATAGCAAGGGTTTGAAGCCCTTACTCAGGTCGGCAGATTGTGATAAGAACGGAGTTTAAATCTATGTTCTTATCACTTCGCACTCAACTGTCAACTGTCAACTGTCAACTGTTTAACGTCTTGTTTTTTAGGTGTAACTACTTAGATAAACTTTCTCACCTTAAATCTGTGGTTTTAACAGCGGCGCAGGCGGTTTAATAATAGCACAATTTCGTCCGTTGCCGATCGCATTTTTGAAGCAGACAGATCGGATTGATTGATGATAATACTAAACACCAGCGGCTCGTAATTGGGAACTTCGATATATCCCGACAGCGCCGAAACTCCGCTCAAAGTTCCAGTTTTTGCTTGCAAAATTACGCGGTTTGGTGTAGAGTTTATGCGATTTTTCAAAGTACCGCTATCGCCAGCCACGGGCAGTGATGCGCGGTAGATAGATCCAGTAGGTGAATTCGCCATCAATCTCAAAGTTTGCACCAAGGCTTCTGGACTAATTAAATTGTGGCGGGAAAGTCCGGAACCGTCGGCTAATATGTAGCTGTTTGGATTTACACCTAATTGAGTTAAAGCTATTTTTAACTCCTTCAAACCAATTTCACCTGTATCCTCTTGTGGCACAGGCATCTTGCCTGTGACTGCTTGTGAAACAGGCATGGAGCCTGTGACTTTTCCCAACAATCTCAATAAAACTTCTGCATAAAGATTGTTGCTTTCCCGATTAGTTTCTTTCACCAATTCGGCCAGCGGTGGCGATTCAACAAACGCTAATTCCTGATTTAAATTGCGAGGAACAGGGGCAACCAAAGCTTGTTTGACAGGGATTCCCTCAGCCACTAAAACTTGCTGAAAATGCTGTAAAAAATTATTAGCGGGATTGACAACTGCGACATAAGCTGATTCAGATTCCGCACCAACTTTCAACTGCCCGCCAACTCGAATGACAGGCCGATCGAACTCCCTGCCAACTTCAATAAACTCCGATTCGTTTTGAGAGACTGTGACTGAATTGTTCAGAATTTGCCACTGATTGGCTAACTTTGGTTCGGCAAAAGTGACTTTCAGAGGTTGCCCGATCGCCTGTGGGGACAAAACAAGCTCGATCGCGTTTTGATTGAAAATTAAACTGTTAACCGGCGCGCCATAGCCAGCTTGGGCGTCTTCCCATTCCCAATTCGGATTGACTGCACTGCCTTGAAAATAGCTGTCATCGCCAATCAACTCATTTATGCGATCGACTCCACGACGTTTCAACTGCTGTGCCAAGTCCTTCAACTGAGCCTCTGCAAGGCTCGGATCGCCCCTACCGGCAACATACAAACTCCCATTTGCGCCGCTGTAAACCGATGTCTTAATCCGAAAATCGGCACCGAGTTTCTGCAAAGCAGCCGCTGTGGTTAGCAGCTTGACATTGGATGCTGGAATAAAATATTTGGTGGCGTCACGGCTGTAGAGAGTCGCCGCAGATGATAGCGGTTGAATCAAAATGCCCCAGCGCGATCGGCTAAATTCAGCACGATTGGCGATCGCATCTACCTTCGCCCCCAATTCCCCAGGACAAATATCCCCAGCCACCGCAGACGTTTGAGCGACTACCGCCGACGTGCGCCCCAAAATTAGGACTAACAAACTAACCGCAATTCCTTTAATTCTCAAAGCATCACTTCCATCACAATAGACTTCTTAGAAAAGTCCTTTAAATCAAATTTTCGGACGGGCAAGAAGCCCGTCCCACCAAAAAAATCTTTTCTTGTGGAACGGGCATCTTGCCCGTTCCAGGTATTTTTGCAAGAGGTGCGATCGCCATTCAAAATACTTTTTATCAAAATCGTATTTCTCTCTAAAAAATGGCGAAGCATGACCGCATATAAGTTATTAGTTATCATCTCATATTGACTGCGGTCATGCTTCGCCCCTACGGATATATTCGCTTGCATTGAGATGCACCCGAAAAATATCTGCGTTCATCTGCGCTTATCTGCTTTAAATCTGCGGTTAACCACCAATCAAAGACTTAAGAGAAAAGTCCAAATTAGATGCAAACATATCTTATAAAAATCACCGAGTCAAGACTAATAATAATAACGCATATGAATTCTCGGATTGAACAGCGCCTCTACAGGTTTTCCGCCTTTGAGGTGCTGTTCCACGATCGACTCTACATCACTCGGTTTAACTCGACAATACCAAATTTGGTCTGGGGTGACTCGCACAGTCGGGCCCGTGTTGCACTGTCCCTGACAGCTAGAAGCTTCAACTTTTACTCCTGCGACTGGTTGGGCTTCAAAGGCAGCTAGCACTGCTGCTGAACCATGTCTCAGGCAAGATTGATACTGGCAAACTAATACACAGCGCGTTTCTGGTTGGGTATCTGCTTCTGCGGCGGTAGATTCTGGCATCGCTAAGAATTTATAGAAGAAGGAAGAGGGAAGAAGGAAGAGGGAAGAAGGAAGGGGGAAGAAGGAAGAGGGAATCTTCGGTAGGGATTTTGGAAATTAAGAACTTCCTCATCGTCGGGCACGGTTGGGATATCTGCTGTTTAACATATTTTAACAATGTTGTCAGGTCGATCGCCCGCGCGCTTGACTGACAAACGGCAGAATTCGTGAGTGCGATCGCAAAAACCTTGATAAATTCTGGCATTCAAACTATTTGAGTCCTTCTAGCTTGTCACGAATCCCTTCTCCCCGGCTGCTTTTCTTCAGTCTGTGTCACGCTTTCCCTATATGATCGGATGTAGAGCAACAACTAAATCAACCGCCAATCATGCCCAAAACAGTAGCCGATGTGATGAGTCGCGATCCGATTTTGGCGCGCCCCGAAACGCCCTTAAACGAAGCGATTAAAATTTTAGCCGATCGCCGTATTAGCGGCCTTCCCGTTGTAGATGAGAATGGTTTATTGGTAGGAGTCATCTCCGAAACCGACTTGATGTGGCGGGAAACCGGCGTTACTCCGCCCGCTTACATCATGGTACTCGACAGCGTGATTTATCTAGAAAATCCCTCGCGTTACGAGCGAGAACTCCACAAGGCTTTAGGGCAAACAGTAGGAGAAGCGATGAGTCAAGAACCCGTTACCATCGAACCAGACAAATCTGTCCAAGCAGCAGCCAAACTAATGCACGATCGCAGCATCCACCGATTGCCGGTAGTCGATAGTGCTGGCAAAGTAATCGGCATCCTCACTAGGGGAGATATTATCCGATGGATGGCGGCCCAGTCTTAATTAACTGTTTCAGTTGAAGGATTGTATCAGACAATGAGCCGATCGCTCCTTCAATCTCTAAGCTTTTGGCAATCACCAATTACCAATTACCAATTACCAATTACCAATTACCAATTTTAAAATCGCATGAGTATTACCCCTGAATCTGTCGAACAATTGCTAAATTCCGAGGATTTTGGCGAAAGGTTGCGGGCTGTCAACCAACTGCGGCAGCTAGAACCAGCGATCGCCTATAATTTGATTCAAATTGCGATCGGCGACAAAAACGTCCGCGTTAGATACGCAGCCGTCAGCCAAATGTCAACCCTCGGCGAGCAAAATCTGCCGAACGCTTTAGAGGTACTGCTTCACAGCTTGCGAAACGATCCCGAACCCGACGTGCAAGCAGCCGCAGCCGATGCTTTGGGCGCCTTGAAATTAACCGCTGCTTTAGAAGATTTGCAGCAAGTTTACAGCAGTACATCTGAATGGTTGGTGCAACTCAGCATCGTCGCAGCTTTGGGAGAAATGGGCGATCCAAAAGCATTTCCGATGTTAGAAAATGCCCTGGGTTCTGAAAACGAATTGATCCAAACTATTGCCATCAGTGCATTAGGAGAATTAGGGGATAAACGGGCCCTGCCGCTGCTGCTTCCCTACGCTTCCAATGCAGATTGGCAGATTCGTTATAGAGTCGCCCAAGCTTTGGGGCGGTTGGGCGGTGTCGAAGCAGATGCAGCTTTGGAAATTCTTGCCAAAGATGAGGTTGAGCAAGTGTCTCAGGAGGCTAAAGTCGGACAAGATAATATTTTGAAATTGTGAGTTTTGAGCGGTGAATTTTGAATTAATTGAGAATTTTTTGTGAGGATTCTACTAAAAAATTAGTTGGCGCGCGATCGCTAACAAGAGTGAAACCCGGTTTCTTCGTAGATTTTTCGTAACTAAACGCAAAACTCGAAGAAACCGGGTTTCTAGCCCCCAGCCCGCGAACTGGGCGCGCAATATGAACCTTAGTGACGCTCCTACATCAACCGCAAGCGGTATATTGTAGGCATCTGAGTCCTGTTAAGGATATCGAGATCTTCCTTCCCGCGGACTCCAATGGTTTCCCTTTACGGCGTTTTATAGTGAGGAACACGTCCCGCCCCACTTGTCACCTGAATTTTTTGGACTTAGACCCAGATTGTTATTCTTTGATCCAAGATCTAAGTATTTTACCACGACTATTGAACTTTTGTTCATCTCGTCATCCACCCGCCCACTGCTCAAAGCTGCGCTTTGAGATTATGGACAGGTGGAATCGGAGTCTCACACGCCTCTCATCCCACACTAACCTTCGATCGGTATAGTGTGGGGATTCCCGTCTGTTAAGCTAATCAGGAAAAATCTCAAATCTCAAGCTCTATCTCAGATTCCGCACAGGGCGGTTTTATTGTCGTCAGACAAGTTAGGTACGTAGTTGCGCTTAAGCGCTCTTTCCTAATATTATAAAGAGCGCTTAAGCGCAACTACGTACCTCGATCCAGATGCGAGCCGATCTTTGAGCGATACTTAGGGCATGGGGCATACCTCACTTTTTTTGAGAACCGCTATAAATTGTATTGTTGTACGTATATTAACGGTTAAACCTTAAAAAGCAAGTATAATAAATGACTTTAAAAATAATGTTGTGGGTAATTGTTCTGCGTGACGCGCTCGTGGCTGCGGAATCTCGGTTGTATTGATTCCACGGGCGATCGCACTCTTGGCTTTTTTCAACCAGAGTCCGGATATTGACATCCGCAGTTGAAGAATAGGTATAATAACAATAGATACAACAGTGGCAGGGATTAAGACAATTGTTGAAGCCTGCCCAGCCTGCGATCGGGGAAATTATCGTTAAGACGGTAAGCCATCTACCAGCTCAGCCCAGTCTTAAACATTTTTATCATCCCCATGCTTGAACAACTACAAAATTCCGATTCTCAGTCTGCGGACATTTTAACAGGAGAGCGATCGGCTTCTCAACTGTCACAACCCGCACCAGCCACAACCAATCTAAACTTTATTTATAAAGTTTTAGAACTTACGAACATAGAGCGCAGCAAATTGAGTTTGTCCCCCCTAACCTTAAATACTCAGTTGTTGAATGCGGCGCAAAATCACACCCAAAACATGGCAGTGCAAGACTTTTTCGATCACACCGGAAAAGATGGTTCGTCAATGGGAAATCGGATTACTGCAACGGGCTATAAATTCAGCTCGGCAGCAGAAAATATCGCTGCGGGATCGTCTACACCCGACCAAGTTGTATCATCATGGATGAACAGCAGCGGCCACCGAGCTAACATTCTTAATCCGAATCTGAAAGAGATTGGCATTGGTTACTATTTCCTAGCCAACGATACTGGCAGCGTCAATTACAATCACTATTGGACGCAAGTTTTTGCTACTTCCCTTGATGGTAGTGTCAATCCCGCACCACCTCCCACACCAACTCCAACTCCAACTCCCACACCAACTCCCGTACCAACTCCAACTCCAACTCCTACACCCAGCACATTAGTCTCCATTACTTCCCCAATACCCAATGCTACAGGGGACGGCACCCCGACGACAGCACCCAAGAATATAGCCAGCGGTGGCAATTATTTCCTATCAGATGCTGCTGATACTCAAATACCTGCCAGCGCTGTGGGATTGCAAATTTTTGCCCTTTCCGGGAAAGACAATCTCACTGGAGGAGCAGGCGCTGATACGATTAATGGAATGCAAGGCGCGGATACAATTAACGGCGCAGGTGGTAATGACATCTTATCCGGCGGTAAAGATTCGGATTTAATTGATGGCGGTGCTGGTAATGATTTTATCAGCGGCAACAATGATAACGATCGACTGATCGGAGGAGATGGCAACGATACTCTCCGGGGCGGCAAGGAAAATGATATCTTGATTGGCGGTAACGGCGATGATTTGCTGGGGGGCGATCGCGGGCAAGACATTCTGACCGGCGGTGCTGGTAATGATACGTTTATTCTGGCGGGTGGTTTGTCTGTTTCGGCTACCTTAGTTGGTGCCGATGTGATTACCGATTTTGTCGCCGGGGATAAGATTGGTTTAACCGACGGGATCGGATTTGCCAACTTGACTTTTGAAGCTGTGAGTTTGAAGTTGGATGGAGGTGCAATCAGCGCTTCTACGGCGATTAAGTCGGGGGCTAATTATTTGGGTATCGTGCAGGGTGTAAGTCAAAGTCAGCTTACATCTTCTGTTTTTGTGAGTGCAATTTAGGAAGTAGATCGGGCAGTTGAAACCGCGTCTATACAAACTAAACCCGCCTTCGCGGGTTGAAGATTACTCGTTACCAGGTACAGCGACAAGAACGAGTTAATCTTCTTTCTTCAGTCCGCGGAGGCGGACTTCGTGTGTGTAGACGCGGTTTCAACCGCCGAGTCTTCTCGTATTCTTCTTTCTTCAGTCCGCGGAGGCGGACTTCGTGTCTGTAGACGCGGTTTCAACCGCCGAGTATTCTTCTCGTATTCACGTAAAATCTACAATTGTATTGATGCTACAGCCGATCGCAAATTGCCTTGAAATTCGCCTAACAACAGGTGCGTCGCTTTGAGATTTTCGGTATGCAAGGTGAGGAATTTTCTGGGGCGACGCACCCTACGATCGCAAAAATCTACAATTGTATTGATGCTACTGCCGATCGCAAATTCCCTTGAAACTCGCCCAAAATTCGATCGCACTCTTGCTTCTCCAAACCAGTCCAGTGCATCATCAAAGCTAATTTTACAGACTTGCCGCTTTTTTCCAACAAAAAACCCGCTTCATCCCGGCCCAAATCAGTTAAATCTTGTAACATCCGTACCGCCCGATCGCGCAATTTCTTATTAGTCACCGCCACATCAACCATCCGATTGCCGTAAACCTTCCCCAGCTTGACCATTACGCCAGTCGAAAGAATATTCAAAGCCATTTTTGTCACAGTACCAGCTTTCAAGCGCGTCGAACCCGCGACTATCTCCGGGCCAACCAACAACCGAATATCCACATCAGCCTCAAAATTCACCTGTTCGACGGGTACGCAGGCGATAAACACTGTTTTCGCCCCCCGCTGGCGCGCCGCGTGTAAAGCACCCGCTACAAAGGGCGTTGTACCCCCAGCCGTAATCCCGACAACCACATCGAGATTGTTAATGTGACGGTGGGCGATCGACTCAGCGCCATCTTCAGCCCGATCCTCCAAATCCTCCGAACTCCGCACCAAAGCCCCCGCACCCCCGGCAATTATGCCCTGTACGAGTTCTGGCGGCGTGCAGAAGGTGGGGGGACACTCGGCGGCATCGAGTACCCCCAAACGCCCGGAAGTGCCCGCACCGACGTAAAATAGGCGGCCTCCTTGACGTAGAGATTCGGCAGCAATGTCGATCGCCCGGGCTAACTGTTCGCGGGCACGGGCGATCGCATTTAAGGTTTGGGCGTCTTCTGCGTTGAACAAGTCCACCAATTCGATCGAGCTAAGTTGGTCTAAATTCGCGCTGTTGGCATTCACCTGTTCCGTCAGCAGATGCCCCCGTTCTTCCAAATTCTTCATTTTTTGTCAGTTATTAATGGTCATTGGTCATTGGTCATTGATTTAGAGGAAAACCACAGATAAACGCAGATAAACGCAGATACCTTTCAAATCTTGAGGCGAATGAATGCAATTCAAGTCTACTAATGACTACCGATTACTGACTACTGACTGCTGCCAACTGCCAACTGCCAACTGTCAACTGCCAACTGCCAACTGCCAACTGTCAACTGTCAACTGCCAACTGTCAACTGCCAACTGCCAACTGTCAACTGTCAACTGTCAACTGTCAACTGTCAACTGCCAACTGCCAACTGCCAACTGCCAACTGACTTTCACAAAAGTCCTTCGAGTCGGCGGCGCATAGAATCCAGTTCGTCTTGAGAAACCTCAGAATCCGACTCCGGCTGTGACTCCGGTTCCGACTGCCCCTCTGCCTGCCACTGAGTCTGTGTTACATTGTCTTCTGGCGGAATCGCTAGTGCGCCCGCCGGCACAAGTTCCCAATCATAATCAACACTGTCGCAGAACTCCTTAATTTCCTCATCGTCGATCGCCTCGACAGCGGGTTCGGGAAAATCCTGAGCTTCCAACATCACGCCAAAGCGTGTGGCGTCGTCTTCTGACTCAAACATCAGAACTTTGTTGCGATCGCCGAGTTGAATGGTGTGAATTCCCTCATTCTCGGTGCGGGCATTGAAGAGTAAGACGAACACTCGCATAAGTTTTAAAGACCTTCTTAACCACCGTTTTTTTATCTTAGAAGCGATCGGGCAATTTTAGATTTTAGATTTTAGATTTTAGATTGACTGTCTGTTGTACGAGGTGTGGCGATTGTAGATTTTAGATTTTAGATTGACTGTCGGTTGTACGAGGTGTGACGATTTTAGATTAAGTTTGGTAAAGATTTCTGGAGTCTGTGCGACATAGGAGGGGGTGAATATTGAAGTTTCATTGTGCGATCGGCACTTCCAAGCTCAGTTATGAGTCTAGCAAAGACAGAAAGCCTTCGTCAGAATCCCAGAATTTTTCCGCTCTACTACTAAATTGTATATTTCAATTCTCGACCAAAACTCGTCAAATCCCCCCTCTCCCCCTCCCCCTCTCCCCCTCCCCCCCTCCCCCTCTCCCTTTCTCCCCCTCTTTCCTCTTCCTCTCTCAAACCGGCTGATTTCCTCAATTCCTGAATTCTCACAACCTTGAGAAATAAGCATGACTAACTCGGACGATGACAAAAAACAACTCGCACCCCGTTCTGGGCGCCACTGGTGGCGTATCTTGCTGCTTAGCGGTACGGGAGTGGGCATTCTCGGCCTGGTTGGGGCGGTAGCCGCACGGGAGTGGGTGCAGAAAAAGTTAGCTCCTTTGGTGGCCTCTGAGGTCAGTCAGACATTGAAGCGGCCAGTGCAAATCGGACGTTTGGAGCGATTTTCTCCGATCGGGTTGCGGTTTGGTCGATCGACTGTACCTGCAACTGCGATCGATCCAGATTACGCTTCCACAGAAGCAGTGGAAGTGAAATTTTCAATTTGGCCGCTGCTGTTTAGCCGCACTCTCAAATTAGATATTACCTTAGTTAAACCTAGCGCTTATATCGAACAGGATGCAGAAGGCCGCTGGGTTGATATTCCCACCCAGGACAAAAAACCTGCGGGTTTATTTAAAACGGAAATTGAAGCAATTCGAGTTGAAAATGCCGGTGCAGTTTTAGTGCCTAGTCCCGAAGTCGGACAGAAAACTTCGGCGCCGATTTCGGTAACTCTCAAAAATGGCAGCGCTTTGTTTCGCGAGCAAAATCAGCGCGTTCTCTACGAACTTAACGGTCAGTTTACCAATAATGACAATTTTGCAGTTAAAGCAGACTCTCTATTGCCTGCGGCTCAAACTAACGTGCTACTGCAATCGCAAAACTTACCTTTGTCCGACATCACTCGCTTGCTGAAAGTTTCCGGAATTTCTCTACAAAAAGGTCTGGCAAATAGCAATTTAACCGTGCAAGTGCGAGATAATAAATTATCTGGAATTACAGGAACGGCGAGTTTTGCTGGAGTGCAAGCAAGTATCAAACCGCTGAAACAGATTATCCAAAATGGTAGCGGTCAATTGCGGTTTCAGGGAACTAATTTAATTGTCGATACTCTCACAGGTAATTACGGTTTAATTCCCGTTCAAATAGCCGGAACCGTTGCGACTGGAACTAATTTTAATACCGAACAAGCGAGTTTCAATCTGATAACTAACGTGCAACCGGTAGCTGTGGCAAGTATTGTCAGTGCGGTGGAGGCAGAGTTAGGGCAGAAAGTTCTATTGCCGATCGCAGTTGCCGGAGAAGTTAAGGCGGATGCTAAGCTGACTGGAACCGTTGCAAATCCAGTGCTCTCAGGTACGATCGCCTCGACAAAACCCGCTACAGTCGATCGCCTGCAATTAAACAATATTAGCACTAACTTTAAATTGGAACGCGGGAGAACAGCTCAAACTCCAACGCCGAATTCTCCACCGTCAACTGTGCCGTTGTCCTCTTTAGCTTTGACATTGAGCGATATATTAGTTGTGCCGGCGGCGGGCGGTAAAATTGGTGGCAAAGGTGAAGTCGATATAACGTTGGGAAGTGAGAATTCGCGATCGGGTTTGGTGTTCGATTTGCAAGCGGAAAATCTGCCCGCAGATGCGATCGCCCAAATTTACGCTCTCCCGATTCCCGCTGCTGTTAAAATTGGCAGTGTGTCCGCCAAAGCTCAAGTTTTCGGGCCGTTAAATAATATCCAAGCTAGAGCTAAATGGCAAGCACCACAAGGGACTTTTCCGGCTAGCGGCGAAATTCGCGCCGGAGGTAATACGGCGGATTTGCAAAATACCGTTGTCAAAATTGGCGATGCTACGGTGAATGTGGATGCGGCGATCCAAGACCGTCAGTGGGAAGCTATAATCAAGGGCGATCGCGTGGCAGTCAAAAGTTTGCAGCCACTGATTCCCCGACTTAATTTACCTCCAGAATTAGCAGGTTTGTTCAGCGGCACCGCCGAAGTTGCAGGAACTCTGGACGATTTGAGTTTAAATGGTATTTATGCTAGCGGCAAAGGAACGCTGAATGTTGTTGATAGTATTGTTGATGTTAATGCCAAACTAGAATCAGGCCGCTGGCAAGCTTCTGGCAAAACCGAAAAAGTTGCCATCAATCCCTTACTTGATATTGGCTTGCCATTTTTGGCGATCGCAAATTCTGCCAATCTCGACAATCTAAAATCCAAAATCCAAAATCTAAAATCTCTTGACGGACAGCTAGCCGGAGAATTTCAGGCGGCGGGAAATCTTGACAATTTAACCGCTAGTGGCATCAATCTTAGCACCAACGGTAAACTCAATATTGCCGACAGCAGTGTCAATCTCAAAGGAGAATTGACAGACGGAAACTGGCAAGCAACCGCAGAAACAGATCGCACTTCCATCAGCCGTCTAGTAGATTTGACACTCCCGATTTTAGATGTGGCTTCCGCATTCAATCCCGAAAATCAACCAGATAGCAATCTAAGATCTAAAATCCAAAATCTAAAATCGATCGACGGCCAGTTATCGAGTCAATTTACAGCTTCTGGAAGTCTGGAAAATTTGACGGCTAGCGCAATTAATCTCAACGGTAGCGGCAAACTCAATCTGGGCGGCAACAATGTCAATTTCAAAGGAGAATTGGCAGCGGGAAATTGGCAAGGAACCGCAGAAACAGATCGCACTTCTATCAGCAGCCTGGTAAATTTAGGATTGCCGCTGTTAGATGTGGCTTCGGCATTCAATCCCGAAAAGCAAGAACAATATAGCAATCTAAAATCCAAAATTCAAAATCTAAAATCGCTTGACGGACAAATATCGAATCAAATTCAAGCGGCGGGAAGTCTTGACAAATCAAGCGTCGCCGATGTTTCTGTTAACAGCAGTGGCAAATTAAATATTGCCGACGGTACGGTTGATTTTAAGGGAAAATTAGATGCTGGACAATGGCAAGCTGTTGCGGATCTCGATCGAGTTATTCTCAGTCGCTTAGAAAAAACAGTCCGCAATCTCCAACTGTTTACTCTCACGGCGACTTTGCCTAAAGGATTTGACGGCAGAGTTAACGGCCAATACCAAGCAGCGGGAAGTTTGGATAATTTGACAGCTAAAGGAATTCGTGCTAGTGGAGAAGGACGGATTTTGGTCGATCGACTCGGGGCGATCGATACTACGGCAAAATTGGAAAACGGCAACTTGGAAGCATCGCTAGCAACCAACGGAGTTACAGTCAGCAATTTAGAACAAACCCTCAAACAAACAGGTTTGCTGACAACCAATTTACCGCGAGAAATTGCCGGAACCCTCGACGGCAAAATCAGAATAGTGGGAAATACAGATAATTTAACCGCCAACGGCATCACAGCCAACGGCGACGGACAAATTCGACTCGCCAACGGTGGCGGAGTTGTCAACGCCAAAGGTAGCGCACAATCGGGGAATTGGCGCGCGTCAATTGAAGGCGACCAAATTGCCCTAAGTCGCTTCCAGAAAGCCTTTGAAGCCCAGCGGCAAAGCTTGCAAGGCAGCGGTTTAGTCTCCCAAGCCCAAAATCTCCCCCTACTGCGGGGACTATTTAACGGGAATGTTGATTTATCCGGCCCGATTGCTGCTGCTTCCCCGCAAAATGTTCGCGCCGGCGGCAGTTTCCGCATCTCGGAATTGCCCTTTCTCAAACAACCTTTTGATGCAATATTTAACTGGGATGGCAAACGGATAGAAGTAGAAAAAGCTGCAACTCGCGGTTTGACAGCCAGCGGATTTGTCGGCGTTGAGTTAGCTGGGAAAGGATTACCGTCAATTTCCAATCTAGATTTGGATGTAAAACTCTCCAACTTTAACCTGGAAGCCTTGCCAGCAGAACAGTTGGCATTTTTGACACCCATGGGTGCCAAAAAGTCTTCAGAGAAAAATCAGCCTGTGCGCGGCAATGTCGATTTCACGGGGCGCCTCACCGGAACATTGGCCGCCCTGAGTTTAGTTGGCGACGTGGAAGTGCGGAATTTAGCAGTAAATCAAGTCGCTTTTGACTCGGTACTGGCGGGAAAAGTGACGGCGAGTTCCGATAAAAGTGTAGATTTGCGTTTGGCTGGCCCCCAAGACAAAATCGAAGTCGCTTTAAATCAGTCGTTTCTGCCGACATCATTCTTAGTTAAACGCGGGGAATCGGTAGCCCGCGGCCAAGCTGAGGGCGAAACTTTGCGAGTAAATTTAAGCGATTTCCCGCTGGCTGCATTGAATCTCTCACCGGGAGAAGAGGCAGGTTTGGGGCCGATAACCGGTACTGTTTCAGGACAAGTCAACGTGCCCGGTTGGAAGATGCCGTTAAATCCAGCGACTTTGCAAGCCAACGGACAAATTGCGATCGCCCAACCGGCGATCGGCTACATTAAAGGTGACAGTTTCCAAGCCGAATTCAGCTATGCTAACGGCAGCGCCACTCTCACAAACGGCATCTTCCGGCAAGGTACCGGTCAATACTCCATTTCCGGTAACGTCAAAGCAGGCGCAAACCCCGAATTTGCCGGGAAAGTTAACATCCAGCAGGGGAATTTGCAGCAAGTTTTAGCAGCTTTGCGGTATTTCAATTTAGGAGATTTCGCGAGAGGCTTGAAACCTCCCGTTTACGGTAACAGCGGTGACGTGAAAACAGTCGCAGTCGGAGAACCGGAAGCGCCGTTAATCGAACAGTTGCGCCGCTTGGCAGAAATCGAAGTAATCTTGCAGCAGCAGCAAGCTGTGAAATCATCGGAAAAATTGCCTGCCTTATCTCAATTGCAGGGAACTTTTGGTGGCGAAATTGCAGTCGCAGGTTCTCTGCGAACAGGCGTGCAAGCTCAATTTAACGTCAAAGGCGATAATTGGCAGTGGGGAAAATATGTCGCCGAACAGTTTAGCATTGAAGGCAGTTTTCAGGACGGAATTTTAACCGTGTTGCCGCTGGAAATTCGATCGGGCAAAAGTGCGATCGGATTTTCGGGACAACTCGGACAGAAAGCTCAATCCGGGCAGTTGCGGGTAGAAAATGTACCCGTAGAAGAGTTAGCAAAACTAATCGAATTACCCTTTGTAGACGTAACCGGAAACTTAAATTTGCGGGCAAACTTAGCCGGAAGTTTAGAAAATCCGCAAGCCACCGGCGAATTAAGTTTGCTGGACGGGACGCTAAACGGAGAACCGATTAAAAAAGCCGACAGCAGTTTCAGTTATAGCAACGCCCGCCTGAATTTTGGAGGCAGCGCTTTGGTAACTCAAACCGAACCAATTGAAGTACAGGGAAGTTTGCCTTTCGAGTTACCCTTTGCTGCGGTAAAACCCGACAACAATCAAATAGATTTCAGGGCGAATTTGCAGAATGAAGGATTAGCAATTATTAATGTCTTAACTCCCCAACTTGCCTGGGTTAATGGCAAGGGACAGGTGCAAATTCGCGTTGGAGGAACGCTGCAACAGCCTGTAGCGCAAGGAATTGCGAATTTTGAAAATGCAACCGTCCGGGCGAGAGCTTTCCCAGAACCGCTGACAGGGGTGACTGGGACGGTGCGCTTTGAGGGCGATCGTATTCGGGTAGAAGGAATTCGGGGACAATTGAGTAAAGGGGAAGTTGTAGCCCAGGGCGTGATTCCGCTGTCTGTCCCTTTTGCGGAGGGCGATGTCGATGCAGCGAATCCTTTGGCTGTCAATCTAGATAAATTGGGATTGAATCTCAGAGGATTGTACCGCGGCGGCGCAGTCGGTCAAGTCCAAGCAAGGGGCACAGCTTTGCGGCCGCAGTTGAGCGGTAAAATTGAACTGTACGACGGCGAAGTATTTCTCCCCAGCGCCGGCGGGGGCGGAACTCGGTTAGCTTCTTCCGATTCCCCTTCCACTACGACATCTTCCCCTACGACTCCGACTGAGGTTTCTACTTCTCCTGCGACTCCGACTTCGCCGACATCTTCCCCTTCCTTTGAAGTTGGATTAAACGATTTGGCGCTGAAATTAGGCCGAGGAGTGCGGGTAACGAGTGCGCCGATATTGAATTTTCAGGCGACAGGGGCTTTGACGGTGAATGGAACTTTAGACGATATTCGCCCTGCGGGTACGATTCGGTTGACTTCGGGTGCCGTGAATTTGTTTACCACGCAGTTTAAGCTTGACAAAGGATATCCACAAACAGCTACCTTTGTACCAACACAAGGACTCGATCCGACATTGGACGTGAGATTAGCAACATCGGTACAAGAAGTCTCGCGGTTTCGCACTCCAGGAACATCTGTCGCGTCTGAAATAGCCGACGAACCGACAAGTTTCGGCAGCGTGCGGAGTGTCCGAATTCAAGCATTAGTCAAGGGTAAAGCCTCCCAGTTGGCCGAAAATATCGAGTTGAGGAGTTCTCCAGGGCGATCGCAAACAGAGATTGTAGCGCTATTAGGCGGCAGTTTCGTGCAAACATTAGGACAGGGAGACAGTACACTGGCGATCGCCAATTTAGCCGGTGCCGGATTATTCAACAACCTGCAATCCGTAATTACCAACGCCACCGGATTGAGCGAATTTAGGTTATTTCCCACACGAATTAGAGGAAACGAAGGACAAACAGCCAGTTCCAGTTCAGGGGCCGCATCCGGTGCAGGTTCCCTCGGTATAGGCTTAGAAGTCGGGGCCGATATCACCCGCAATCTTTCAGCATCAATCATTCGAGTATTGTCAGCAAATCAGCCAACAGAATTCAACGTGCGGTATCGTTTAAACGACAAAATATTGCTCAGAGGTTCAACCAATTTCCAAGGAGACAATCGCGTCACCGCCGAATACGAATTAAGATTTTAGTCATTAGTCAGTTGTCATCAGTCATGAGTCATTAGTTTGTAGATGTGCGCTGCACTTAGTCTTGAGTTTTACACCCAATGCCCAGTGCAGCGATGCCCAATTCCCAATGCCCAATGCCCAATGCCCAATTCCCCATTCCGCATTAATTTGCTATAATATAAATAGCAAAACCAAAACGGTACTGCAAACCCCGCACACAAGGTTATAGGAGTTAAGTCAAATGGCAAACAAACTCCAAGTGAACACACAGGCGATCGGCTACAGCGACTTATACTGGAACCGATTTAGTCCGAGAGTAGCGACTATCAGCAGCATCCGCAACGCCAACCACTGGGACGGCGGATTTATCACCTACATTGCATATCCCACAAAAGTAGAAGCCACAGCAGCAATGAAACATTTGCTACTGAATCAAAAAGCTGCGGATGTTGATATGCGGAAAGCCAAGCGGATGAAAGCAAAAGGCATTCGGTGGGAACTCAAAATTCGGGGTTTAGCTTTTAATGAAGTGTTGAAACTGGCAACAATGGATATAACTGGAAAGCTAGTTATGTCATCTGTAACAACTACTGAAGCCACAGGCTGATAGCTGAATTTAGATAATTTGTAAGGGCGGTGCCCATGCCCGCCCTAACTCCAGATTTTTCTCTTACCTCTACATCTTCCTCAGTGTCCTCTGCTGTTCACGAAAAACTATAACTATATGCGTTTCATCAGCCCCAAAACAGACTTTGCATTCAAAAAAATCTTCGCATCTTCAGAACATCCAGAAATTTTAATCAGCTTCCTAAATGCAATGCTGTATAACGGAGAATCCACAATCGAAGAAATAGAAATAATTGACCCTTATTCAGCCGGAAGCGTCACAGGATTAAAAGACACCTACCTGGATGTCAAAGCCAAGATTACCGGAAACAAAACCGTAATTGTGGAAATGCAGGTACTCAACGTCGCCGCCTTTGAAAAACGAGTCGTGTACAACGCAGCCAAAACCTATTCTACTCAACTCAAAGCTGGAGACGGTTACTTAAGATTAAAACCAGTCATTGCCTTAACCATCACCGACTTCATCTTATTTGAAAACACCGAAAAACTAATTTCGCACTTTGAATTCACAGAAGCCGAAGAGAAATTCGTCTATCCCAACTGCGAAATCAAATTAGTGTTTGTCGAGTTACCGAAATTCAAAAAAGAATTGAATGAACTCGAAACCCTGCCAGAAAAATGGATTTACTTCATGAAAAACGCACCCTCATTGGAAGTAGTACCAGAGACATTGGGGTCAGTTGCAGAGATTAATGCCGCGATGGGAATTGCCAACCGAGCAAATTTGACCCTCGACGAATTAAATGATGTAGACAAGCGAGAAATGTTTATCCAAGACCAACTAGGTTCTGTGACAAAAGGGATAGAGATTGGTATTCAAAGGGGAATACAACAAGGAATACAACAAGGACTTCAACAAGGGATTGAACAAGGGATTGAACAAGGGATTGAACAAGGGATTGAACAGGGAATCGAAAGGGGTAAAATTGAGGGGGAAATAGGATTAATTATGCGTCAGATTGTGCGGCGGGTGGGTGATGTTACAATGGAAATTCAAACTCGCATCCAGGGGTTATCTGCGGCACAGTTAGATGATTTGGGAGAGGCTTTGTTGGATTTTACAAGTGAAGAGGATTTAATTGCGTGGTTAGATTCTGCGGTTGGATGAATAGCAGTTTGTAGATACCGTAGTTCAGCGGTAGGGTGCGTCAATCGATTTTAGATTTTAGATTTTAGATTTTAGAGGCGATCCCACGGATAAATTCGGGGGAAGAGAGGATTTTCGATTTTCGATTTGGGATTGATTCCACGGATAAATCCGGGGGCTTGTAGCACCTTTGAAATTCTCGATGAGTTTGGTAGTTCTCAATTATCACTAAAAATCTCATTCTGACGCACCATTTATTCCTGTAGTTTAGACTAAAAAATGATTGCAGCCAAAAGTAGCCGCCTTTGAATATCCGGCAAGCTGTTACTCAAAAACTCAAGAGGGAGAAGATTAAATAACTAATCTTGAAGACTTTTTACGTCGAGAAACCCGTTTTTTCACAGTGGGATAGCACGGTGCCTTGGTCCGTACCCTTCCTTTTTCCCAACCAGGGGATTTTCCCCTCTGTTTAGGCATTTTTGCGGGAGTACCAATGTCAACTAAAAGCGACAACATTGATTGAGCAACACGTCCAGGGGTTAAATTAATCGTAGCAGATTGCCAAGGTAATACATTCTCAACCACTAAATCCCTAGCTAGCCAGAGTTGCCAACTCATCAACGGCATTAAATCACTCCAACGCTCGGATTGTTCGGGAGTTCTCAGGTTAGGCAATGTCCAGTGTAGTCGTTGCTTGGCAAACCTATACCAATGATCTACTCCAAAACGTCGTAAATATTTGAACCAGACTGTTTCTAGAGGGAGAGTTCGTTCTCCCACCCAAGCCAACCATAAGGGTGGAAATGGCTGACCATTTGACATGAGCTTCATTCTTGCGACGAGGATTAAATTGACTCTCTGTCCAGGCGCACGATAAAAATGTAAGTCTAGCCATTGAGTGACTCGGACTTGTCCCAAATCTGGATGTTCGTCAATTTCAATCACAGTATCCGCTTGGAGCCATGTGGTTGGGTCGTTGAGTCTCATTTTCTGCCCGTGCTTGCGTGGTCTGCCGCGACCACTATATGCTGGTGGTTCTGACCACTCTTCAGGCATTCTTTCGGACTCTCATTAAACAATCAGCTTGAATATCTGCTTGCGCCAGTACCCAATTTGCATTGCCATATTCTCGATCTAAAACTGCTAAGACTGGATTGATGCTCTGTTCACAAACAAGTTTGAGTTGGGAAGCTGCTTTTTCTATTGGTGAAGACCAACTACTAATTCGTTCATGTAGTAGGGGTAATGCCCAACTTCCTTCTGCTTCGGGTATCCACGCAATTGTACTGTACCCCTGTCCAATAATTACGCCTTTGTGATATTCATGGGTTCTGTCTTGTAATGTTTTGGCATCTGGTCTGCCCCATGCAGTATGATCGATTGCCACTAAAACGTGTTCCGTTGAGGGTGCTTCCTTCTGTAATTGCTCCAGATACAGCAGCATCAGTTTTTTCCGGTCTGGTCTACAGTCTTGCAATGCCTCGTAGACGCTTGGCCATTGACGATGGAATAATGGATTGAGCGAAAATTCCGCCAAACAGGCTGCATTCGGGCGTGGTCATCACTGCATCCATCAGCTCGAATGTTGCATCCTTGCCTCGTACTAATAACTCGTATGCTTCTTGACGAAAGTCCTTTAATCGTTCACTGTTCATTTAAGGAGTGGATAGGTTTTTATTTTTCACCCTCATTCTCTCCTTAACGGTGGCTCTAGTTCTTCTTGGGCCACCGTTCTCATCTTTAGTTAGTCTAAACTACAGTTATTCCGGGCGTGCGTCATTTTTGAGATTGTGATGAAAGTAGCGAAAATCTCATTATTCTGACGCATTCTAATTCTAAATGAATCGTATTGAGATATAATAGAGTTTTAACAGAACACAAATTATTGTCCTATGAAAACCGTTGACAAAAGTCAATTAACCGCTCAATTACTCGAATTATTGCAACTTGTCGAGATTGAAGGCGAAGAGATTTTAGTGATGGATGGGAATAAACCAGTTGTGAGAATTTCTCAGTATGAAAAGTCTCTTTCAACTGAAGAATTATTTAAGGATATGCGCGGGAAAGTAAAATATTTTGAAGATTTAACTACGCCAACATTTATTTGATCGAGTATTTGGTAAGGTGCGTCGCTATGAGATTGTCGATTTTTGTTTAGGAATTTTCGAGGCGACGCACCCTACGACTCAAACCATAAATTCGATCCTATAATTTACCCAACTCGAAAAGATTGCCCCATCGCTTGGAATTCTTGAGTCTCCTCTCGCTGCAATTGCTGTCTAATTTTGGCAAATTTCCTAACTGTTTCGACAGAGTACAACCGTTCTCCACAGCTTAGGCAAACTTCAGCCGATACTTTTAAGATAGCAGTATGCTTGCCGCCCCGTAAAAGTTTATCGACTTCTTTGATAACTATTTCACCGCTGCAAATAGGGCATTTTTCTACAGATATCATTGTTAATTTATCCTATGCAAATACTGCTTCTACGGCTTTCGGCAATTCAATCGGCACGAAATACGCAACTGGATACAAATAATCTTCACCTGATTCATCAATAACTCGGATAAATAGATGTTCCGCAGCGCGATTATCCGGTATGATTCGATAGATTTTTCGGACTTCCAAGGATGCTGGATAATCTTGATTGTTAATGCAAACTACAAATCTGGTTTCTAAGTTAAACTTCAACATATTTGCACAAAGTCCTCGGTTCAGGAATAGACGAACCAGCTTGTCGCAACTCTTCCAAGTGTAAGACTATTGCTTCTTTAATTTGCTGTTCTACCTCTTCGAGAGTTGTACCTGTTGCCGCACATCCCGGTAAATCTAGAACGTAAGCAGAATAATTGCTGTTGGCTTTTTCAATCGCAATTGCATAACGTATACTTTCGCGCTGCCGATTTGCGGTGGCGTCAGTCAGCAAAATCGACCCTTCCCTCGTCAATTCCCATCTGTCGCGCGGCGAACCTGTTTCGATATATCGTTTAACCAAGCCATCAGCAGCAAGTTTTTTTAAGACAACCATCATGTCAGGTTCTCGCGGTACATCTCGACGGGAAAGTGCATTCGCAAGTTCGTACCAACTCCACTTTCCTTGACCTTTAGCTACTAATTCAAGGAGCACTAATTCAAGCTGAGTTAATTGAGTTAAGTTTTGCATTAAAAGTCCTCCACGCTAGGATGAAATAAAACGCCAAATCCTTCTTTTAACTTATAATCCTCAAGAGTCGCTGTGTGAGCGTTGTTCCAGAGTTCATAAGCTTCATCGGGATTTTCTGGTTGTCCTGTGGGATAGCCAAGTTTTTTATACCTCAGATACTCGCGCAATTCATGAGTGTAGAAGCGCAAATCAACAGGCTCAGCTACAAGGGTTTGTGCGACTATACTTCTTAACCTTTCTACCATTTTTAGTTCTGCTTCACCCACAGGATTAAATCTGCGAACATGAGCTTCAACTAAGCCAATCCCTTTATCAGTAATTTTAACATTTTGATAAGATAAGTTGAGAATCTTTCCGCCAGCTTTCGAGGGATTGAAGGGTCTGCCACTTTTTGCACCTTTTTCTATCATTTTATTCGAGTGGCTTTAATCTATCTGTAGTTAACAAAGTTCTGAAACCTTTAGATGTTACACCTTACAAGTCTCGACGCGAGAGAAGAGACTTAACAAGCCACAAGCTAACCCCCCCTTACGTCCTCGGCCTGGGAGGTGACCTTCTGGTGCTTTGGTGTTAAATTTGAGATCTCTATAATCCAACTCGTTACTATTCACACGCCAACCCACCCGATCCCCAAAAGCTTCCGAAATTTTTTTATCATATTCCCTGGTTCCCCCTAGACTTTCATAGATGCGTTTCTGCACCGAAAAGCCGAAACGTCCGTTACTGTATTTTACCCAAAGTTTGTCAATAGTTCGTAAGTCTTCACAGGGGAATTGATCAATCTCTTCAATGCTGAGCCACCTCTCCTCTGTTCTGCCTGCTGCTTCCAGCATCTTATTCGTCGTTTCCTTATCTGCCTTTTGCCATTCTCCGCCAGCCAACAGCCGATCGAGGTTGCGATAATCGACTCCTTTTGCTGAAATCAAATTTACACGTTGTGGCGCGGGCTGTGGGCTAGGAATCGTTGGCAAAACACCCCCTATTTGCCCCCAATTACCAAGGGTAGGTTGTGGAAGCATAGCCAACCATTTTTGAACCGACTGAGGGCGCTTTGTTGCATCCATTTCCATCCCTTTCATAATTGCCCGATGCACCGCATCGCTAATATTAGGATTAATCTGAAACGGCGGCTTTAAAGGATGATTTAAAACCCTCAAATATGCAGGAGTTGGCGGTGTCCTCGTTAGTAAATAGTATAGCGTTGCCGCCAGAGCATAAACATCTGTATACTCAGCAAATCTGCCAATCTCCCCGTACTGTTCGGGAGGTGCAAAACCGTGTGTTAGCCCCAAAGTCATTTGCTGAGTGCGATCGGGAATAAAACCCCGCGCCAAACCAAAGTCAATCAAAACTGCATCTTGATTGTCGCGAACCATAATATTTTGTGGCTTGATATCCCGATGTAGCAAACCTTTTTCGTGAACTACCATTACGGCTTCTCCCACTTTGCGGATGTAGTTTAAAGCTTCGGTTTCCGATAGGATGCCGCGCTTTTCTACTAATTTCCACAAATCTTCCCCTGCCACATATTCCATCGCAATACAGGGCAAATTACCATCAATGAAATAGTTGTCTATTTGCACAATATTGGGATGTTTGCACAAAGATAGCAGTAGCGCCTCATCCCGGAATCTGTCCCGATACCGGGCAAAATTTCGATCGCTCAATAATTCATCTTTCAGCGTTTTGATGACAACCCGCCCCCCGTTTTGCGCCTTCTGCGCTAGGTAGGTGATGCCAAAGCCGCCCTCACCTAACTTGGCTTCAATAATATACCGATCGCCATTTAACCCCTGCCCCGGTGTCCAAACCATTCCCCTCACCGCCAACCAATATCAAGGTTTATCTCAGCCTAGCCTGTATCTTAACTGTATTTTGTAGGTTGGGTTTAGTTCCACCGGCTCAACTTCAGTTCGCCTTCCCGGTGATGGTTGGCTTTTAGTTCGAGAAACCTCTTTGTCCAAACAGGTCATTTCTATGGCAACCTAAAAAACAGGAAACAGAATTTTATAGACCTTGGTAACAGAAAACTAGCAATCAATTATGCAAACTCTGCCCAATCCAACTAAAACCGTATCTAGCCAACCAGTATTCGACACCAGCATCAAACGCCGCAAAACCCGTCCCGTCAAAGTCGGCAGTATCACGATCGGCGGAGGCAACCCAGTCGTCGTACAATCGATGATTAACGAAGACACCCTCGACATCGACGGATCGGTCGCAGGAATTCGGCGACTGCACGAGATTGGCTGCGAAATCGTCCGCGTTACGGTGCCCAGTATGGCCCACGCCAAAGCTTTAGCCGAAATTAAGCAAAAATTGCACGAAACCTACCAAGCCGTGCCCCTGGTTGCTGATGTCCACCACAACGGGATGAAAATTGCGCTGGAAGTCGCCAAACACGTAGACAAAGTGAGAATCAATCCCGGACTTTACGTGTTCGAGAAGCCGAAAGCCGACAGAAGCGAATACACTGAGGCGGAATTCGCGGAAATTGGGGATAAAATCCGCGAAACCCTGGAACCTCTGGTGATTTCCCTGCGAGATCAAGGTAAAGCTTTGCGAATCGGCGTCAATCACGGTTCCCTCGCGGAACGGATGCTGTTTACCTACGGCGACACCCCGGAAGGTATGGTGGAATCGGCCCTGGAATTTATTAGAATTTGCGAATCCCTGGACTTCCGCAACATCGTGATTTCCCTGAAAGCCTCCCGCGCGCCGGTGATGGTGGCTGCTTACCGCTTGATGGCGCACCGGATGGACGAATTGGGGATGGATTACCCGCTGCATTTGGGCGTTACGGAAGCTGGCGATGGCGAATACGGGCGCATCAAATCCACGGCTGGTATCGCACCGCTGTTGGCTGACGGTATCGGCGATACTATCCGCGTCTCGCTGACTGAGGCGCCGGAAAAGGAGATTCCTGTCTGCTACAGCATTCTGCAAGCTTTGGGATTGCGGAAAACTATGGTTGAGTATGTGGCTTGTCCTTCCTGTGGCCGCACTTTGTTTAATTTGGAGGAAGTGTTACATCAAGTGAGAGAGGCGACGAAGCATCTCACGGGTTTGGATATTGCAGTGATGGGCTGTATTGTCAATGGGCCGGGCGAAATGGCTGATGCTGATTATGGCTATGTGGGGAAGCAACCGGGTTATATTTCTCTGTACCGCGGCCGGGATGAAATTAAGAAGGTTCCTGAGTCTGAAGGTGTGGCAGAATTGATTAATTTGATTAAGTCGGACGATCGCTGGTTTGAACCAGAGTAGGCTTGACTGGATATAGTTTTGAGGTTTGGGGCGGGCAAGATGCCCACCCCACAACTCTTGTGGTGGCACAGGCATCTTGCCTGTTGCTTTTGGGGCGGGCAAGATGCCCACCCCACAACTCTTGTGGTGGCACAGGCATCTTGCCTGTGGCTTTTGGGGGCGGGCAAGATGCCCACCCCACAACTCTTGTGGTGGCACAGGCATCTTGCCTGTGGCTTTTGGGAATACAACTCGGCAAAGTTGAATAAATATGTATCCAAAATCCGACCAAGCCTTGCCTGTGTTAGATTGGGCGTGATTATTCTGAACTCTTTTCCTCCCGCGCGTCAGACAAATGGTTATAACAAAACGAGGGCTTGTTCTAAGTGCAGCAGCGGTGTTACTCACTGCTGCAACTCTTGCCAACACTGGTTGCAGTTCTAAATCCCTGGCTTCTTTTAGGGGAAGTCCTAAAGAATTGGTTGATGAAGTTTGGCAGATTATTGACAAAAGTTATGTTGATGGCACTTTTAACCAGGTTGACTGGAAAGCGGTGCGGAATGATTATTTGAACCGGACTTATACTAGCGATGAGGAAGCTTATAAAGCAATTCGAGAAATGCTGAAGAAGCTGGACGATCCTTATACGCGGTTTATGAACCCGGAAGAGTTCAAAAATATGCAGGTTGAAACTTCTGGTGAACTCACAGGAGTTGGGATTCAGTTGACTCAAGATGAGAAAACTAAGAAGTTGGTGGTGATTTCTCCCATTGAGGATACTCCTGCTTTTACTGCTGGTATTCTAGCAAAAGATATCATTACTAAGATTGATGGCAAAACTACTGAAGGGATGGATACGAATCAAGCGGTAAGTTTGATTCGCGGCCAGGCTAATACTGAGGTGACTCTGACTATTTTGCGGGACAAAAAGGAAATAGATTTTAAGCTGAAACGCGCTAAAATTGAAATTCATCCCGTGCGGAAGTCGGTGCAGAAAAGCCCGATCGGCGAAATCGGCTATATTCGCTTAAATCAGTTTAGCGCGAACGCTGCATCGGAAATGCGATCGGCAATTAAGGATTTGGAACAGAAAAAGGTGACGGGTTATATTCTAGACTTGCGTTCCAATCCGGGTGGGTTGCTCTACGGCAGTATTGAAATTGCTCGGATGTGGCTCAAAGAAGGTACGATCGTCTCTACGGTCGATCGCGTCGGTGAAGCCGATCGACAAACCGCAAACAAAGGAGAGATTACCGACAAACCTTTAGTTGTCCTCGTAGACGGCGGTTCAGCAAGTGCTAGCGAGATTCTATCCGGCGCTTTGCAAGACAACAAGCGCGCGGTTTTGGTGGGAACCAAGACGTTTGGTAAGGGTTTGGTTCAGTCAGTACGCGGTGTGGGAAATGGTGCCGGTTTGGCGGTGACAATTGCCAAGTATTTTACTCCCAACGGCACTGATATCAACCACATGGGAATTAAACCTGATTTTCAGGTTGAACTCACTGACGCTCAAAAACAGGAGTTGCGGCGCGATCGCGATAAAATTGCTACGACGGCAGATCCGCAGTACGCGAAAGCTTTGGAAATTTTGACCAATAAAGTTACTGGTAAAACAGGAGATAGTAAGGCTGAGTCGAAACCGCAGGCGACGCCTTCTAAGCCCGCTGCGGCGCAGTCTAAACCGAGTGCGGCACCTGCTAAATCTAAGTAGTTTTTAGTCACAAAAACTTCAGTAAAGAAGGACTAAAGTCCTCACTACGAACCTGCAAAGAAGGACTAAAGTCCTCACTACGAACCTGGTTTGTAGTGAGGACTTTAGTCCTTCCAAGTTCGTTTATTTCGGTTGACATTTACCAGCGCGAATTAAACCGATGCGTCGGGCGATCGCATCTTCAGCAGAATCGTAAGGGCCCCACTGTTCTATAATAGTGGGGCTTTGCTGTGCGATTTGGGCCGGCAAAATCTCGCAATTACCAGCAGGACGTTTGACAATATAAAATTTATCTGATTCTGTCATAGCTAAATTTCTCACCTAAAAGTTCAATACTAACTAATCGTACCGTTGAAACCGCGTCTGTACAAACGATGTCCGTGCCAATCGGACTAAAGACAATTACCGTCTAATCTTCAACCCCCTCTTAGAGTGCGTGAGTGTCTGTATAGATACAGTTTCAACCGTACATCCAATCTTCAGAATTAAGATAAGAATTAAAAAAAACTAACACTTTCGGAAGATGCCAGAAATTTTATCTATGATAAAAATATAGACATTTGTCTAAACTGTGCATTATATCAATTCTGGTTGTATCGGAATTATTTAACCGCAGAGAACGCAGAGGACACAGAGGGAGAGAAGAGAGAGATGAATAATTACTCGGCTAGACGGAATTGATATAATGCACTTTCTGTTCTCACCAAAATATTCTAATCAATACCGAAGAAACCCATGCAATTTATTCCCAAAACAGTCCCCGAAAATCAATCACAAATCATCCCAGTTAAAGAATCTCCCCCGCCAGAAGTTGTTACTTTCGATGTCGGTGGGATGAAATGTGCGGGTTGCGCTGCATCAGTTGAACGCCAACTCATGCAGCATTCAGGCGTAATTTCGGCTTGCGTTAACTTGGCCGTAGAAGTCGCAACAATTGAGTGTCAACCGGGGACTGTCGATGCAGAGGCTTTAGCGAAAAAGTTGACTAATAACGGATTTCCCTCTCAGTCTCGCTTAGGTGAAAATCAGCGGGAAGCAGAAGCGGCGGCAATTGAACGGCGGCGGCAAGAAATTCGACAGCAAATCAATCAATTGTCGATCGCCCTTATTCTAATTATTCTATCCGGTTTAGGACACATACTCGGCACCAAAGCCCCAATTCTCAGCAACATTTGGTTTCACTGGGGACTCGCCACCCTCGCATTGCTGCTACCTGGCCGCCCGATTATCGTTGACGGCTGTCGCAGTTTGTGGCGAAACGCACCAAACATGAACACTTTGGTAGCTTTAGGCGCAGTCACGGCTTACACGGCTAGCAATGCGGCGCTGCTGTTTCCACGCATGGGATGGGAGTGCTTTTTTGACGAACCGGTGATGCTTTTGGGCTTTATCTTGTTGGGCAAAACTCTCGAACAGCAAGCCAGACGGCGCGCTGCATCAGCTTTGCAAGCTTTAATCGCACTACAACCAGCGACAGCCCGCTTAGTTGATTTTAAACTGCCGATTTTAGATTTGGACTCTCAAGAATTGCCTGCAAACTCGACATCTGCGGTCTACAATCCACAATACATTGAAATTCCAGCCGATCGCGTCCGAGTCGGAGAATGGCTGCAAGTTTTACCCGGTGAAAAATTTCCGGTAGACGGCGAAGTCTGCGAAGGTAAAACAACCGTAGATGAATCGATGCTGACTGGCGAATCGATGCCAGTTTTGAAGCAACCAGGAGATACAGTCGCGGCGGGAACTATTAATAAATCCGGGGCAGTTGTGATGCGGGCAACTCGCACCGGTCAGGAAACAACTGTAGCTCAAATGGTGGCTTTGGTACAAGCCGCCCAAACTCGCAAAGCGCCGATTCAACACTTAGCTGATACTGTCGCCGGATATTTTGTCTATGGCGTAATGGCGATATCGGCTTTAACTTTCCTATTTTGGTATTTTGCCGGAACTCATATTTGGCCTTCTGTGCTTTTAGGACACAATATGGGGCATGGGGCATCGGGCATGGGGCATGGGGCATTGGGCATGGGAAATCAATTATCAATTACCGATTACCAATCGCCTTTGCTGTTAAGTTTGAAATTGGCGATCGCAGTTTTAGTCATTGCTTGTCCTTGTGCTTTGGGACTGGCTACCCCAACTGCAATTTTAGTCGGTTCTGGCATCGGGGCGGAGCGCGGACTTTTAATTCGCGGTGGCGATGTTTTAGAACGAGTGCATCAATTAGATACTGTGGTTTTTGACAAAACTGGGACTCTGACAACTGGAAATCTCACACTCACTGATTATTTGCCGATTTTCCAGAATTCAGAGTTGGATTTGAACTCGGATATTAATGTGGGAAACAAACAAGATATCTGTTCCACAATTTCCACAATTTCCACAATTGACTCAAAACTGCTGCAAATTGCCGCAGCAGTCGAAAGAGGCGCTTGTCATCCCATCGCCGCGGCGATTTTGCGGGAATCTCAACAGCAAGGTTTGCCGCTGCTACCTGCTGATGATTTCTACACGGAACCGGGCTTCGGGGTTTCTGCTTTAGTGGAGGGCCAGCGGGTGTTCGCGGGGAATGCTGAGTGGATGAACCAGCAGGGCGTCGCTGTGGCTGCGGAACTTTTGGAGTCTTGCCAAGGCAAAACGGCGGTTTACGTGGCTTCTGGGGGTGTTTTGCTGGGGGTAATCGGGCTAAAAGATACTCTGAGGCCAGATGCTAAGGCGGCAGTCGATCGCCTGCGGGGCATGGGATTGCGGGTAATCATGCTGACGGGCGATACGGCGTCGGCGGCGTTGGTGGTGGCGCAGCAGCTAGGTTTGGCGGCTGCTGATGTTTTGGCCGAAGTGCGACCGGAGGGGAAGGCTCGGGCGATCGCCAGTTTGCAAGCCCAAGGCTGTAAAGTGGCTGTAGTGGGAGATGGAATCAATGATGCCCCGGCTTTGGCTCAAGCTGATGTCGGTATCGGTTTGCACTGCGGGACTGATGTCGCGGTTGAGACTGCTCAAATTGTGCTAATGCGAAATGCTTTGATGGATGTTGTTGAGTCGATCGACCTTGGTCGCGCTACTTTTAATAAGATTCGCCAAAATTTATTCTGGGCTTTTGCTTATAATACTCTGGGAATTCCAATTGCGGCCGGTCTCTTGCTGCCTGCAACTGGAATTTTACTCAGTCCTGCGGCAGCAGGCGCATTTATGGCGTTTAGTTCTGTTAGCGTTGTTACCAATTCTTTGCTGCTGCGCCGGAAGTTTCGAGGTTAAATTTAGACCTTCCAAATAAAAGTCATCAGTAATTAGTCATTAGCCAGGAACTAATGACTGATGACTGATGACTGATGACTAATGATTTATGGCTACAGTGCCATACTCTCCAAAAGCCGCCAGTTATTGTTTTTCATAACTGAACGACTGACTAGCTCGAACATTTGACGGCAGTGGTTATTGGTTTGCAGGGGCAATTCCTCGTTTTTGATTACGAAGTTCATGCGAACTTCTGAGTCACTAGCCGTGTTTTTCTCAATTAGGACTTCGGCGGTGACCAGTTTCGGAATCGAAACTTGACCCGGAAGTTCGCGAGCCATCAGGGAATCTCCTGTATTGTAGATAATATCAAGATTGCATGACTCTAAAATTTCAATCAGGGATTGACGGAGACGGTCGATCGGAACTGCAACGATAAAAAAACCAGTATAGCGAGCCATAGAAAACTCCAACCATGAGGCACTGAGACTTTATTATCATACCGAACCTAGAACAGATATACGGGAGGATTCATATTTATTTTATTGAGGTGCAAAGTTAGGCAATGAAGGGCAAACTTATCGTATTTGAGGGGGTAGAAGGTGCTGGAAAAACTACACAAATGCAGCGATTGATACATTGGCTGCAAGTAAGTTATTTTCAGAAAGTCCGGTTGGTGGCTACTCGCGAACCGGGGGGTACGGAGTTGGGAAAAGGACTGCGGCATTTGTTACTCAAACAAGATCCGGGTGAATCTGTATCTGATGTAGCAGAATTACTCATGTACGCTGCCGATCGCGCTCAGCACGTCGAAACTTTTCTTAAACCCGAGTTATCGAAAGGAACGATTGTTTTATGCGATCGCTTTACAGACTCCACGATTGCTTATCAGGGTTACGGCCGCAATCTTAATTTAAATTTAATTAAGCAGTTGAATGCAATTGCCACCGGCGGCTTGGAAAGCGATCTGACTTTGTGGCTGGATATTAATGTGGAGGCGGGTTTGACAAGGGTAAGGGCCAGAGGAGAGCGCGATCGGATCGAGCAAGCTGATTTGCAGTTTCACAAGCGCGTACAGCAAGGTTTTACGGAGTTGGCACAGGAACATAAATCTCGAATTTTCCGGATCGATGCCGATCGCCCTGAAGATGCGATCGCCCAGCAAATTCAAGGTATCGTAAGTCACAAGTTAGAAGTTTGGGGATACTAAATAATCCCAATTCGGAAAATTAGAATGACATAGGCGGCCAGAAACCGGGTTTTTTAGGAAATATTTCCTAAAAATTCTCAATATCGATGAAAAACCCGGTTTCTTCCTTTTGTCCCAGCGCCGTGAATATAATTAACCGAAATTAACCGACAAAAAATCCCAGCACTTTACTGGTTAAAACCTGAATACATTCCCATACGCTTGGGTTAAGCTTTTTTGATGATAGGGCTGCCCAGAGATCGATCGCAGTGTCTCTTTTTCACATCCTTGTTATCCGCAAGACAGTCTTATCGCAAGCGTGTTGTCTTGTATACAAGATTCGCCCGTGGGGACAGCACTACCGATTTTTTTTGCTAACCAGATATCTAAACAGAGAGGAAATCTCCAGGGGCGATCG
The DNA here is from genome assembly GCF_020738625.1 of Microcoleus sp. PH2017_09_SFU_O_A. NCBI lineage: Bacteria > Bacillati > Cyanobacteriota > Cyanophyceae > Oscillatoriales > Microcoleaceae > Microcoleus > Microcoleus sp. PH2017_09_SFU_O_A. The sequence continues at coordinate 6,333 of NZ_JAEQCF010000053.1, read as the reverse complement.
CCTGATTGCCTGCTGAGTCTACAGAAACGCGAGTAATTGCCATAAATCCCCAAGCTAAAAATACCAGTTTAATTGACAGGTATTTGGTCGATCGGGCTCCCAAAGCCTCCCAGAAGACAGATTCGTGGGGTTGTAGGGCGATCGGCTAATAGACTTCTTGCAAAAATATTTAGGACGGGCTAGAAGCCCATCCCACAAAAATCTTTTTTCTTGTGGGATGGGCTTCTAGCCCGTCCCAAAATTTGATTAATAAGGACTTTTGCAATCTTGTCTAATGTTTCGGAATAGTTGCTGCTGTGGTTTCTAGACTGTTATCCCATTTGGGTTGGCTGTTGTTGTCAAAATGTACTCAACTTGCTAACAACCTGCTATACTCATACTATAACCTACATATGTACATTAAATATTGACTATCAGGTGGGAATAAACAGCTAGTTTGATAGAAGCCTGATAGAAATTTAAGCCCTTACAGAACGTTGAAAACTGAATATGCAAGCAAAAAGCAACCACGTCCCTGAGACCATAGGAATTCAATAAAGAATGGTATTAAGTACGTCTACCCTGGTATTGTTTCGGGATTGGCTGATTCTGGCGCGATAAGTTCTCGCTTATCTATCTACCATACCCGCCATACGTTCATCACCCTACAAGCCCACGCTGGCACTGACTTACTTCTGTTAGCTACCGCCTGCGGTAACAGCGTAGAGGTCATCCAACGCCATTACCTAGGGATTGACACAACGGTTCAACTAACTGACATCTAACCCCCCCCAATCCAGCCCGCCCTAATAAGGCGGGTTTTTTATTGTCTATATTCCCATTCGATAGTCCATATGTAATCTGCATATGGGGTTTTCACCCTGAATAAACAGCCAAAACAAACCTACCTACCGCTTCCTGTAGTACACATTCCCCGCAGTAATACAAAATCATTCATTTCCGATAGCATCTCGCGTTTATTAGCCCCGGAAAAGGGTAAAAACAGCCCCTTAAAGCCCGATTACATCGCCAACATACTTGGGGGGGATTTGCTCACTACCTCTCACCCTACCTACCCACCATCTACCCACACCTTTTTGCCTACATTTACCTAATACTTATTGACTTGAAGTTAATTAACATTATTACACAGGCGAGATGATACGTCACTTCATAAATTCATTGTTTGAATTCATAAAAGTCATAACCCTAATGTCATAAAAGTCATATTTTGAATCATTGGGGAGTTATATCTATCATGCCCGATCGAAAGATGAGGTATGTAGTTGGGCTTTAGCCCTCTTAGTTTCGTCGTTATATAAGCTTTCAGTCATACCTCATATTTTTGAGAAAGGCTGTCTATCATGTCCGCTCGAATTACCTTAGTAAGATTGGTTCGATAGTTGGAAATTCTGTCCTGGGATGGATGCGGACTGAAGTCCTCACTACAAACCTTAGTAAGATTGGTTCGATAGTTGGAAATTCTGTCCTGGGATGGATGCGGACTGAAGTCCTCACTACAAACCTTAGTAAGATTGGTTCAATAGTTGGAAATTCTGTCCTGGGATGGATGCGGACTGAAGTCCTCACTACAAACCTTTTTTATTGCTGGTAATTGACGGGACAGGATTTTATGCAGTTTCAAGGTGAAGCTGTTGTTTTTTCGTCAAAAGCATCGCTATGTGCTTTTCATAATAAGCAGCTTCGTTAATGAATACAGGGAAAACTGTAGATTCTCCTTGATAGGGGAGCGATTCTCCCGTAAATGTGAGAAACATCGGTTCACCGGGATGTAAGGGTTCGTAATCTTTAAACTGAAGTTGGGGATGGATAGTGGCTTGCATTTCACCTACAGCATTTCTCGGGTAGTCTACGGAAACGATCGCCTGATATGCAGTTAAATATGATGGTATAACTAGCGGATTGCCCCGATTTGTGGCATCGAGATAATCTACAATGGTGCGAACCAGCCTTTCGGTTTGCTGAAACAGATGGGCATTAACGACTCCCTGGGCGATGGGCCCAACTTCTATCGTGCAACCAAAAGCAGATAGCGATCGCAACATTGGCGAATCCTGACCATCCTCATCTCGGAAACAAACTCGAACTGAGCGATCGAGTTCGCTTAAATAGGCTAATAATTGTAAATTGAATGGATGTTTGCTAGACGGTAAAATTGTCAGCCCCATGTTCGCCGTTGTGCTGTGGAGGTCGATAATGAAATCAGCCCCGTTTTGGTCTTTAGGACATAGTTGGGCGGAGATTTCCTTAGCGCGTGTGTCCTCGTAACCCGTCAAGTCTGGGTTAGCCAAATCTGCGCGGCTAAAGCAACGGTTCAAATCGCGATCGACATAACGCCGATTCAGCGCCACCGCTTTCGGGTTGGCTAATAAGGCAACTGTCTCAAAGGTCGATCGTTTCAGCAAGTCTGGGAATTGTTGAAACTTCTTAATCAGGTAAACTCCTGTTAACTCATTTCCGTGGGTTCCTCCGACAACTGCAACTCGTCGAATTACGTGCGACAACATAAATAATCCTCGTTTTGTGATAATTAAAATCGTAATTATTCGCCAAACCTTCTAACTATTAATTCCAGAATAAACAAGTTATTATTAGATGTCAAATACTTTTTTTAATATAAGAATATACTCAAGAAGTATGGCAGTATCTACTCAATAACCGCTATAGTAATTATTCATTTCCAAGTTTAAAGTTTAACATCTAAAATCTATGGAACTTCGCCATCTCCGTTACTTCATTGCAGTGGCAGACGAACTGAGCTTTACCAATGCGGCAAAGCGATTGCACATTTCGCAACCGCCCCTAAGCAACCAAATTAAAGATTTGGAGACTGAATTGGGCGTGCAACTATTCGATCGCAAAAGTCACCCAATTGGGCTAACTCCAGCAGGACAGGCGTTTTTAGAAGAATCTCGTGCAACTCTGGCACTGTTAGAACAAGGGGTACATAAAACCCAGCGCATTCATCAAGGTGAATTGGGTCACTTGACGGTGAGTTTTACGAGTTCGATCGCGAATGGTGTCTTTCCAGAGATGCTGCGAACGTTTCGACAGCGATATCCAGAGGTAAAACTGATTTTACAGGAAGAAAATAGTGCTTTTCTAATTCAGAGATTGCGCGATCGCCAAACTGATATCATTTTTCTGTATCTCTACCACGAAATCTCGGAAGACAATGATTTAGAAACGATGTCTATCACGGAAGAACCACTTGTCGCCGTTTTACCTAAAAACCATCCGCTGGCAGCCAAATCCCAAATTTCGCTTGCTGACGTAAAAAATGAAGAATTTGTCATGCCCCTGCATCAAGTTGTGGCGGGTTTGTCTGAACAAATTTACCATCTATGTTCGCAAGCAGGATTTGTGCCGAAAGTTGTTCAAACAGCCGTCTTTATGGTCACGATTTTGGGGTTGGTTGCAGGCGAAACTGGTATTAGTATTCTGCCATCTCACGTCCAGAATCTTCAACGCAAAGGAGTGGTGTATCGTCCGATTCTGGAACAAACGACAACCACTAACTTAACTGCGGTTTGGCGGCAGAATGATTCATCGACTATTTTGCAGCAATTTCTGGAGATTATTAAAAGCCTCTCAATTTATCAGCCGGAAACATCGATTATTTCAGCGTCAGAATTAGAAGTAGAGTGTGTCAGCTAGAGAGATTTTTGCGACAAACTGATATCGTTTCCGGTTGCATAGGAATTATTATTAATCTCTCTATTCTCTCTCTGTGTCCTCTGCGCCCTCTGCGGTTAAATCATTCCCATACAACCGGAAACGATATGACAATCTAAAAACTGACGCACCACAGAATAAATGGTGCGTCAGAATGGGATTTTTTGTATGTGAGAATGCTCTTTCCTGACGCACCCTACGGCTAATTTTATCGCCCAAACAGGATAAAATCACTGCGCTCGATCGCACTACCAGCCACTGTATTCGTAGAAGTAGGGTGTGTCAGAAGCGTGAGATTTTCGCGACCAATTCATCATCTCGGAACTGACACACCATTTATTCCATGGTGCGTCAGTTCCGAGATTGTCCGTGATGATTGAGATTAAACTGACGCACCCTACGGCTAGTTCGATCGCCCAAACAGGATAAAATCACTGCGATCGATCGCACTACCAGCCACTTTATTGACCGTAGCCAACAGTTGACCGTTCTGAGAAATCGCGATCGCACCTGCATTAGGGCTTTGGGTAATAGTGAGTTGAGCAAAAGTTAAACCGCCCGCTAACACTAGCAAATCTTCACCTTTAGTGAAATCAGCAATGACATCGCTGCCTTCACCTGCGGTTAAAATAAAGCGATCGCGCCCAATGCCACCACTGAGAATATCGTTACCTAAACCCCCAGTCAAAGTATCATCACCCTTACCGCCGTACAGAGTATCATTGCCCTCATCACCGCAGAGGTTGTCATTACCGCCGTTACCAAACAGCAAATCGTTACCCGCACCGCCACAGAGGGAATCTGGAGATCCGTTTAAGTCGTGAAGCGTAGCTATCCCGTAGGGAATCGCGCGATCGCCGAAAATAGTATCGTCCCCATCGGCGCCGCAAATGCTGTCGCTGCCGCGATCGCCCAACAGCAGATCGTTGCCCGTACCCCCCACCAGAACGTCATCGCCCTTGCCGCCGTACAGCGTATCGTTGCCCTCTCCACCACTGAGAGTATCCGCAGCATCTCCCCCATTCAAGAAGTCGTTGCCAGCACCGCCAAACAGCAAATCGCGTCCGTTCGAGTCAGGACTAGACGGGTCAAAACTGCCTCCAAACAAGCAGTCGTTACCCTCAGCCCCCACCAGAGTGTCGTTTCCCTTGTCACCCCAAATCAAGTCATCGTCTTTGCCACCGATCGCCACATCATCGCCTTTACCACCGAAAATGAGATCGTCGCCGGCATCCCCGTTGAGGTAATCATTACCTCTGCCGCCAAATAACAAGTCTTTGTCTGCATTCGGGCCAAGAGGGATATTGCTGGGCCGCCCGCCATAAATATTGTCGTTACCGCTTCCGCCCAGCAGAATGTCGTTCCCGTTGAAACCGTTGATAGCGTCGTTGAGATTGCTACCGATGAGGAAATCGTTGCCCTCAGTGCCGTTGAAAGTGCGATCGACTGAATTCGGCCCTGGAATTGAATCGATCGCAGGTAAGGTAATTTCGTCGCAAGTGCGATCGTCGGCATTACCGCCACCAATGCTGTCAGAGTCAACAGGATTTGGAGTCGGAGTCGGAGTTGTCGCCGGAGTTGGACTTTCCGCCGGAGTTGTTACCGGAGTCGGAGTTGTTACCGGAGTCGGAGTTGTTACCGGAGTCGGAGTTGTTACCGGAGTCGGAGTTGTTACCGGAGTCGGAGTTGT
>NZ_JAEQCF010000053.1:0-910 GCF_020738625.1 Microcoleus sp. PH2017_09_SFU_O_A | reverse complement strand
GGAGTCGGAGTTGTTACCGGAGTCGGAGTTGTTACCGGAGTCGGAGTTGTTACCGGAGTCGGAGTTGTTACCGGAGTTGGAGTTGTTACCGGAGTTGGAGTTGTTACCGGAGTTGGAGTTGTTACCGGAGTTGGAGTTGGAGAGTTATTGACAACAATGCTGGCTGTGACGATCGCAGAATCAGCTTTTCCGTCATTAGCTTTGTAGGTAAAAGAATCTGTCCCTGCAAAACCAGCATTCGGAGTGTAACTGAAGGAACCGTTAGCGTTGAGGGCGATCGCACCTTTAGCCGGATTTGCCACCAAAATCGCAGTCAACGGATCGTTTTCCGGGTCTGTATCGTTAATTAAGACTCCCAACCCTGCCACGTTGAGAGGAGTATTAAAAGAAGTTGTATAGTTGTCAGGAATCGCGACAGGCGGGTTATTGTTGACGTTTACAGTCACGGTAGCTGGTGGAGAGCTAACTATGCCGTCGCTGACTGTGTAGGTAAATGTGTCTGTCCCAGTAAAGCCTGCCTTAGGAGTATAGGTGAAAGAACCGTCTTTGCTGAGGGCGATCGACCCTTTCGTCGGGTTGGCCGCCAACGCAGCAGTCAGCGTGTCCAAGTCCGCGTCGGAGTCGTTAGCTAAAACTCCCGGCAATATTTCGCTGAGGGCTTTTCCCGCACTGGTGCTATAGGTGTCGGGATTGGCTGTTGGCACACTGTTTGTAACGTTGATATTCACCGTGGCGGGGACAGTTGCAGCGCCATCGCTAGCGCTATAAATGAAAGTATCAACTCCGACAAATCCGGGGCTGGGAGTGTAAATGAAGTCACCCTTGGGATTGAGTACGAGTTTACCTTTAGTCGGTTGTGTGACAACAGCAGCAGTCAACGTGTCGAAAATGTCGGGGTCGAAGTCATTGA
>NZ_JAEQCF010000052.1:0-34281 GCF_020738625.1 Microcoleus sp. PH2017_09_SFU_O_A | reverse complement strand
ATAATTGCCATTCAATCAGAAGCGAGATCCCCAATGGCTCCTACACAAGTAGTTACTTTTGTCAAATTTCTTGTTAAGAAAGATGTTTATAAAGCATAGCTTTTTAAGGGGGATGCGAGGGGGATCTCCGGCGCATAAATAGTGTTAAGTAAACCGTATTGTTATATAACCACTTAAACAAAGAGGGCTCGCATCCCAACAACGTACCTAATCTATCTGAGAACCGCTATAACAAATAACAAATAACAAATAACAACTGTCAACCGTCAACTGTTGAACTGGTATCAGTTAAATTCGATCGCACGGGAATTTCAATCAAAAACTCCGATCCCTCTCCCAGTGTCGAAATACAGGTCAATCTGCCGCCGTGGCGATCGACTACAATCGAGTGAGAAATCGACAGTCCCAAACCCGTGCCCTTGCCCACAGGCTTAGTCGTGAAAAACGGGTCAAACAGCCTCGATCGCACTAGCTCCGGTATCCCCCCGCCGTTGTCCGCAATAGATACCGCTACGAAGCCCGCAGCAGCCTCATAAGTCCGAATCGCGATCGTACTGGGATGTCGATCGCACTCCTCGATCGTCCGCCCCTTGTCCCGTTCCTCCAAAGCATCGATCGCATTAATCAAAATATTCATAAATACCTGATTCAACTCGCCCGGAAAACATTCAACTTGCGGCAATAACTGGTAATCTTTAACAATCTGAATCCCCGGACGGCTGCTGTGAGATTTCAAGCGATTTTGCAAAATCATCAAAGTGCTGTCAATTCCCTCGTGAATGTTCGCCGACTTACCAGCAGACTCGTCCAACCGGGAAAAATTGCGTAATGATTTGACAATTTCGACAATTCGCTCGGTTCCTACTTGCATAGAAGTAAACAATTTCGGGAAATCGTCAGCAATATAATCCAAGTCTATTTCATTGAGTTTATCTAACACTTGAGCCGGAGGATTAGGACAGTAATCTTGATAAACTTTAATCAATTCCAACAAATCTAAACTGTAACGGCGAGCCGGACTGAGATTGCCGTGAATAAAGCTAACTGGGTTATTAATTTCGTGAGCGACACCAGCAACTAACTGACCCAAACTCACCATTTTTTCATTTTGAACGAGCTGAGCTTGAGTGGTTCTGAGTTTGTTAATAGCTGCTTCCAACTCTCGCGCTTTTGAACGTTCGCGCGCTTCCGATTCCTGCAAAGCTGACTCCGCTTGTTTGCGATCGGCAATTTCAGTTTGCGCTTGCTCAAACAGCGTCGATTGCTGGATCGCGATCGCTAACTGCACGCTAATTTGTTTGAGACACTCCACCTCAATTTTTAGCCATTGGCGGCAGCCAGCGCACTCGTGAGCAATCAACAAGCCCCACAACTTCTCACCTTGCAAAATCGGCACTACCAAATTAGCTCGCACCTGAAATTGAGCTAATAAATTAATGTAGCACTCAGAAAGACCGGCTTTGTAAATATCATCCACAGCTACAGTGCGACCGTTTTGGTAAGCAGAACCATAGCTGTCTTTAAAGCAAGAATCGTTAATATTTATTCCCTGAAGCGACCGCCAATTTTCAGCCACCGCCTCAACTGCTACAAAACCGCTCCAATCGGGATTAAACCGATAAATAATTGTCCGGTCTGTTTGCAGAAAATGCCGTATTTCAGCAACAGCTTTTGTCAAGATTTCTTCTAAATTTAGAGAAGAGCGAATGCGTTCCAGCATCCCTACCACCAAGCGTTCTTGTTTTAATTGCTGGCGCAAGATAGACTCGGCAAGTTTGCGGTGATTAATATCTTCAATCACAGCAATTCCGTAGCTTGGTTCCCCAAACCCGTCCCGCACTAAAGATACAGTCACATTAGCCCAAACAAATGAACCGTCTTTGTGCACAAAGCGTTTCTCAAGTGAATAATTCAAAATTTCCCCAGCTAACAGTCTTTGGGCAGACTCGACATCTGCTTCTACATCTTCGGGGTGAGAAATCTCCCAAACATTTCGTGCTTTCAGTTCCAATTCTGAGTATCCGATAATATTGCAAAAGCCTTGATTGGCATTCAAGAAACTACCTTCGGGTGACACTTTAACAATCCCGATCGCCGCTTGTTCAAATACAGCCCGAAATCGCTGTTCGCTTTCTTGCAAAGCAATTTCTGCTTTTTTGCGATCGGTAATATCGATTTCCGTGCCAAACAGTCGCACCACCTTACCCAAGTCATTTTTAACAGCTTGTCCTTTACAGTTAACGTGCCGGATTTCTGCTGATAGAAAACATATGCGGTGGTCGATGTCGAAAGCTATCCCTTCATTCACCGCCTTTTGCAAAGCTTCTGTAACGCTTTCTTTGTCATCGGGATGAATTTGCTCTAAAATTTCTGTCATTGTCGGCTGCCAATTAAATTCTCTACAGTAAACTCGAAACACTTCGGCAGACCAATTAACAATACCGGTCTCTATATCGAATTCCCAAGTTCCCATGCGGGCAATTTCTTGTGCATATTGCAATTGGTCGGCAAGTTCTTGTAGAGATGCGATTAACTGCGTTTTTTCGGCTTCGGCCCCAACGCGGGCGCTGATATCTTTGTGAGTACCCGTCATCCGCAATGGCGCACCCCATTCGTCGTACTCGACTACTTTGCCCATACCCAAAATCCACTGCCAATTTCCGGCTTTGTTGAGGATCCTAAATTCAAATTCATAGATCTCGATGCCACCTTCAAAATATAAATTTAAAGATTCTCTTGCTCTGATTCTGTCTTCGGGATGCAGCAAATTTTCCCAACCTTGGAAGTTGTTGTCAATTTCAGTGTCTGCGTAACCGAGCATTGATTTCCACTGCGAGTCGAAATAAGTTTCGCCAGTAGCTATATTCCAATCCCACAGCCCCAAAGAGCTGCCTGAAACCGCTAACTGCAATCGCTCTTGACTGAATTTTAATGCCGATTCGGCGCGTTTTAGGTCTGTAAGGTCAGCAATGATTGCCATCATTCCTATTGGTTTGCTGGCGCTATCTTTAATGCAGTCAGCTCGCAATTGAGTTTCGATAATTTCGCCGTTTTTAGCCCTGAGTGCAATTTCATTGCTCCATGACAAACCTTTCCGCAGGACTTTAAATAATTTTCTTAACTCTTGAGATTTGGCGTACATTACTGCTGGGCCGCCGGCATTATTTAGTTCCTCAACTGTATAGCCGTAGCGTTGAATAAATGCTTGATTGTGATAAATTGAATAGCCGTCTAAATCTGCGATCGCGATTGCATCGCTAGCGCTGTCTACAGCTTGAGTTACCAAACACAGGGTATATTCGGCGTTTTTGCGATCGGTAATATCAAAAATCGCTCCGTCAAGCCACAAAACCAACCCTTCTGGATTGTAAGTCGCCCTACCCCTTTGGGACATCCAGCGCACCGACCTGTCAGCGCGCACAATCCGGTATTCTACATGATACGGCTGTTTCGAGTCTACCGCCGCTCTGATTTGTCGATCGAGCATTTCCCTGTCTGCCTTATGGATGATGCTAGCAAAACTCAAGCGGTTGTTGTGAATAAAATCCCCAGCAGCATAGCCGCTAATTGCCTCAAGTTCGTCACTCACAAACACCATCGTCCAATCAGCATCGTATAAGTTGCGGCAGATAGCGCCCGGAATATTCTCAATTAGCGATCGAAATCTGGCTTCACTCTCCCGCAAAGCCGCTTCCGTCTCTTTTAAATCAGTAATATCCAGTATCATCCCTTCCCAAACAATATCGCCTTCCGGCCCTATAAGCGTCGTAAAATTAACTCGTTCTGGTCTCGAAACACCTCGCATCCATTTAAGTTTTCCAGACCGCATAATCGCGCGCCATTCCTGCTGCCATGGCTGCATATTTACCGCCGAATAAACAATAGATTCTTGAATTTTTGGGAGGTCGTCTGGATGAATGCAACTGAACATAAGTTCGGAATTCTCCTGAATATCTTCAGGTTCCAATTCATATAAATCGCGGCTGCCAGAAGAAATGTAAGGAAAACATTGTCTGCCGTCACTTGAGAGGCGGAATTGATAAATTACTCCCGGCAAATTGGCAGCTATTTGCTGGAGTCTAGCTTGGGTTTCTTGCAGGGCTAATTGTTTCCGCTTATCCTCAGTGACCTCTCGAATTATTCCGACAAGTATTTTACTGCCGTCGGTATTTTCAAATACGGTTTTTTTTGTAGACAGAATGTGCTTAGCACCGCTGCCATCCGTAAATATTTCCTCGCTGTCGTTTTCTTCCCCGGTTCTAAACACTTCTTCGTCTTTCTCCCAAAAAAAATCAGCTTCTTCTTTGGGGAAAAAATCGTAATCCGATTTACCTAGCAGTTGCTCGCGCTGCTTGCCTATCAGCTTACAAAAAGCATCATTTAACAGTATCCAGCGGTGCTGTTCATCTTTGACAAAAATTGGATCGGCAACTGCATCGATCGTATAATTCAAAAATTTTTTATTAGCTTCCGCTTCCTCTCTGGCTAAAATTTTATCCGTAATATCGTTAATAGTTCCAGTAGTTCCCTGCGCCGCGCCGTTTTTGCCAAAAATCAAAAATTCCTGAATTTCTACCCAGCGAAATTCGCCATTTTTGGTAAGATATCGCATTTGATAGCAACAGGATATTTCTTGATTTTCAGTCGAATTTTTAGAGGAATTTAAATATTGGTGTTGGTCGTCAGCATGAATGTAACTCAAACAGGAATTTCCCAAACTTTCATCAACCGTAAATCCGGTTATTTTCGTCCAAGCAGGATTGAGAAAAGTCCAATTGCCCGCAATATTTGTTTCAAAAACTACTTCTTTGATATTGTCAACAACCTGGGGGTATTTTCCTTGACTTTTTTGCCATTCTGCTTGTCGCTTATGGCGGGCGATCGCGCACTCGATCGTCCGCACCAGCAGTCGGCTGTCTAATTCTTTTTTTATCAGATAATCTTGAGCGCCGGCGGCAATTAAATTGACAGCCAATTCTTCTTCATCCGCCCCTATCAAAATGACGATCGGAATATTGATTCCGCCATCTTGGAGGCGAAAAAAATTATTAAATTTCGGGCTATCAGGGAGGGTTAAATCTAATAAAATTACATCAAAAACATCGCTGCTTAAAATTTCTATCGCTTCCCCGATGCGAACTACATTGGTCGTCTCAATTGATGCTCTCAGTTCGCGATCGTCAGACAGCAGTTCTTGAATTAGTGCTGCATCTTGGGCACAGTCTTCTACTAAAAGAACTTTCAAGCAAGCAGGCGTTAAAGTTGATTCAAGAACAGAGGTCATACCATTTTAGATTTTAGATTTGGGATTTTAGATTTGGGAATTACTGATGAGTCTCGGGTTTCGCGCTTGTCTAAAGTTGCATTCTTTTTTTCGAGCGATATCAGTTTGCTACTTTTTATTTATCCAATAAAAACTGCTGCGGATGCAGCTACCTAGCTCCTATCATTTTATATTAAAAATTTAAAAAATTGAATAATTGGAAATGGTGGATGACTCTCATGGTTGGGAGTACGGCGAGTTGCATTCTTTTGAGGGAATGGCATCATTTTTGGGAAACTTGAACCGCAGGCTGTAGGGTGGCTGGGTACTTGCAGACGCCCGAGATTTATTGGTATGGCTTGACAGTTGACCGCTTGACAGTTGACATTTAAGTACGGGAATCAAAGCGTTGATTCATAAACAAGTCTAGGCTTTATTGATGAGGTTATTTACGTCCGCGCCCGATGTGGCGGTTACTATATAATTGAGCTATTTGCTGCAAGTTGTCCGCCTCACTCCAAACCTAGTGACCCAAATTTATCGTAGTTTTAGCGATCGTGCAAATCCACTCTATTTTAATTTACAACCTTTGGCAAGGAAATAGCAAGAGACCGGGCAAAAAATCGCGGATCGAGAAGGACTAAATTCCTGACTGCGAAGCTAGGTCAGTTACAGTGAATTTACGGAACATACTATCAAATGGTCTCGGTTGAATTACTGACAAGTAACGCCCGTTTGTAGTGAGGACTTTATGCCTATCTTTGGGATAAAGAAGGACTAAAGTCCTGACTACGAACCCGATAAAGAAGGACTAAAGTGCTCACTACGAACCTGATTCCGAACTTAATTCAGGTTTTGTTACCGGAGGCGATTTTACTGATTTGAGTCGATCAATTTTTCGGCTGTTTGGGCAGCACGACTGTAAACACGCTGCCTTGACCGAGATTGCTGCTAATAGCAATCTCGCCGTTAAAAGGTTTTAAAAGTTCTATACAAGTATAAAGTCCGAGACCAGTTCCTGTTGGTTCCCCTTCGATTTGTTCTTCGCCTTTAGGCGGCTTCGACGTATAAAAAGGGTCAAAAAGTTTTGACAAATCTTCAGGTGCTATGCCGCATCCCGTATCTGCAATATCCATGTATATGTTCGAGTTGTCTTGCCGAGTCACGATAGTTATTTCCCTGATTTTTCTTTCCCACATAGCATCCATTGCATTATTTATTAAGTTATAAAATACTTGAGAAATATAGGAATAAATTAAGGGAATATTGGTTATTGTTTCGTCATAAAAGTATTTTTTTCTAATCTTATTCTTGAAAAACATATTTCCTTCCAATAGTTGAATTTCTCGCTGTACTAAATCGTTGATATTTACAGGATGCAAATCTTGGTTTTGTTCTTTCCTGCTTTTCATCATCAGAGTATCCATAATCTGATTAATTTTTGAGACAGCTTGAAAGATGTATTTGGTATAATTGAAAAAAGAGTCTTCTTGGATTTTTGTGGCTTTTGTTTCAATCAAATCGACGCTAGTCTGGATCACTTGTAGCGGGCTTTTGAGGTTGTGCACCATTCCCTGGGTCAAACGTCCGATGATGGCTGTTTTTTCCTGGTCGATTAATTGCTTGGTTTTTTGTTCGACAAGTCTTTCCAGATTTTGGTTGAGCTGGGCTAGTTCTAGGTTTTTTTCTTCGAGTTTTTGTTGCAAGTTGCGGATTGTCAAGTGAGTTTCTATGCGGCTCAACACTTCTTCGTGCTGGAAAGGCTTAGTGATGTAGTCAACTGCTCCTGTCTGAAAGCCTTTTACTTTATCAAGGGTCTCGGAAAGGGCGCTCATGAAGATGATTGGAATGTCTCGGGTTGACGGGTCTGCTTTCAAACGCAGGCAAGTTTCAAAACCGTCAATTCCGGGCATCATGATATCCAAAAGAATCAAGTCGGGATGGATGTATTCAATTTGCTCGATCGCACTTTCGCCGTCTAGAGCCACTAATACTTTAAATCCGTAATTTCTTAACAACTCGAAAAGTACGTCAAGATTTGTTTGGTTGTCATCGACAATTAGTATGATGCTTCTTTCGGAATTCTTATCGTTCATATTTAAGGGAAAAATTAAAATGATTGAGTTGTGAGTTGTCGGTTGTAATTTTACATGAGATTCAAGGGATTTTCGGTGCCTCTAGAAACCCGGTTGCTCGGTAGGTGCCGACGTTTGCAATAGCCTCTTTATAGGGCAATACTGTTCAGTTAACAGTGTTTATTTTCCGGATATCCCCCTAAATCCCCCGGATAGTCGGGGGACTTTTAGAAGAATCCTGTCCCCCCCTTTGTAGGGGCGGTGCCCCCGTGCCTGCCCTCTTGGCTAAGGGGGGATCGGGTTTAATCCAAGCGTATTGCGTTATTGACAATCACGATCGGGGCGTGAGATTTAACTGATTTTAATTTATCGGTTGGCTACCCTCAATTTTAGGGCAAATGTTGCTTCAAAAAATCTCGAATTTGCCTGAGCTGAAATCCTTTAGCAAGTTGGCGAACGTGCTGAACAAAAGGGACTAATGTCGGGTCAGAATTTTCTAGTTTAGCAGTTTCCTCCAGGATAGCTTCAATATCGCCCATAGCAGCCAATCTTAACAAGACAAAGACTGACTCTGAACCAGGAGACACTATTGTTGAGTCAGCAATCGCAATCTCCGATAATGCTTTGGGAGTTTGAGCTTTGCGTTTTTTGGTTTCCGATCCCTCTTCGTAAATCCATTCTAGTCTCAAATGCAGGCGCAATAATTCTAAAAGGTCGTTAGTTTGAATCGGTTTGGTGACAAAATTATCGCAACCTGCAAGTATGCTTTTTTGCCTGGTAGTCTCGTAAACGCTAGCGGACAAAGCAAGGATAACCGCATCTTTTAATTCCGGCAACTGTCGCAGCCGCCTGGTGGCTTCCCAGCCGTCCATTACTGGCATCAGCAAGTCCATTAAAATTAGATCCGGTAGAAATTCCTGTGCTTTGTGCAAACAGTCTGCGCCGTCTATGGCTTCTGCAATTTCAAAGCCCAAACGAGAAAGCAGTCTGTGCAGCATGGCACGATTTACTTCGTGATCGTCTACGATCAGGACTTTCCGGTGGCTGCCTCTAAAACCGATAAGCCGGCGTTTTTCTTGGGTGGAGGGGGTTTCAGAATATTCGGCGACTGCGGGCAAGTCTATATCCAACCAAAATATGCTACCTTTGCCGGGGGTACTTTGGACGTGAATGTCGCTGCCCATTATTTTGACTAATTTTTGGCTGATGGAAAGTCCTAGTCCGGTACCTTCGACGAAATTGTTACGATCGCCTACTTGATGAAAAGGCAAAAATATTTCTTCTAGTTTATTCTGCCGGATGCCGATGCCGGTATCTTCGATTTGAAAGCGAATTTTAGCGGTTGGGGCCCGATCGCCAGTAGTTGTGGCGATCGCTTCGGGCGCTTCTGTGGTTTCCCGCAGGGCGATCGACTTTTTCGGATTGTCTAAATTCGCAGTCCAATTGATTGTTTGAGTAGAAACTTCGGCTGTCAAACTCGAATTTGTGCAGTGGGTTTGAGGATAATTTTCTGCGTAACCGACTTTGAATGTCACGCCACCGCTCACCGTAAACTTAACCGCATTGCTGAGCAAATTAATCAAAACTTGGCGCAATCTGATTTCATCAACAAAAACGTAGTCTGGCAGCGCCGACACCTGCTCGTAATTAAACGCAATTCCTTTTTGATGCGAGCGCATCTGGAACAGATCGACAATACTTTTAACAAAGCTGGGAAAATGCAGATTTGTCGGTGACAGTTCCATTTTACTAGCTTCGATTTTCGAGAGGTCTAAAACATCATTAATCAGGGTTAGCAGGTGGTTGCCACACTGGTGAACGTTGTTGAGACTTTCCTGTTGCTCCGCAGTTAAATTCTTATCCGGTTTGAGCAGTTGAATGTATCCTAAAATCCCGTTCAAAGGCGTCCGCAATTCGTGGCTCATGTTGGCGAGAAAGTCGCTTTTAGCGCGGTTGGCGGTTTCGGCGGCTTCTTTGGCTAATTGCAGGGCGGCTTCTGCTTGTTTGCGATCGGCTATTTCGGTTTGTGCTTGTTCAAATAGGGTCGATTGCTGAATGGCGATCGCCAACTGCACGCCCAATTGTTTCAGGCACTCTGCCTCCAATTTTTGCCAGGAATGCGGGGCCGTGCAGTGGTGGGCTATCAACAGCCCCCACAAGTTTTCGCCTTGCAAAATCGGCACTACCAGACTCGCTCTCACCTGGAGGCGAGTCAACAAACTCAAGTAACAGTCGGCGATGCCGGCATTGTAAACATCTTCTGTGGCTCTAATTCGGCCATCTAGGTAAAGAGGAACGTAGGCTTCTCCAAAACAGGGATCGTAAATTTCCATTCCTATAATTGATCGGGTATTTTCGCCAACCGATTCGACTGCGACAAACCCGCTCCAATCAGGATTGAATTGGTAAATTACAGTTCTATCTACTTGCAAAAACTGGCGGACTTCTTCGACTGCTTTGGTGAGAATTTGTTCTAAATTAAGAGAAGAGCGAATGCGTTCCAGCATGGCTACTGCCAACTGTTCCCGCTTTAATTGCTGGCGCAAAAATGCTTCTGATTCTTTGCGTCTTGTGATATCTGTAATCACGGCAATTAACCCGACCGAATGGTCATTTATGTCTTTAATGCTATCGGCTCGCACCAGAGCGGTAACAGCTTCATCACTCTTGGTTCGCAGGGCAACTTCGCCGCACCAAGAGCGACCTTTGCGAATGTTTTTATAGATTTTTTTGTAACTTTTAGGCCGGATGTAAAGCGCGGCGCGATCGCCTAGCTCGTTGAGTTCTTCCACTGTGTAGCCGTAACGCTGAATGAAGGCTTGATTGTGGTAAATAGACCGCCCTTTCAAGTCAGCGATCGCGATCGCGTCGCTGGTACTTTCCACAGCTTGAGTGACCCGCAGCAAAGCTAATTCTGCTGCTTTGCGATCGCTGATATCGGTCATCGAACCCACCATCCGCAGGGGGTTTCCGGCTTCGTCCCAGACTGCTTGAGCGCGGGCGAGCACCCACTTGTAGCTGCCGTCTTTGCACTGCAAGCGGTATTCGGCGGCGTAATTGGGGGTTTGGCGATCGAGATAATCTTGGATTGTGGCTTGCACTCGATCGCGATCGTCTGGATGGATGCGATCGATCCATTCGCTGTTGCTGCTGTCGATTTCGCCGTCTGCGTAACCGATAATTTCTTGCCAGCGGGCAGATCGAAAAGCTTCATCTGTTTGAAGATTCAAGTCCCAAATTCCGTCTTGATTGCCTTTAAGAACTAACTGCCAGCGTTCTTCACTTTTACGCAATTCTTCTTCGGCTTGTTTGCGCTGAATGTGAGAACCCAACTGAGTCGCTACCGCATTGACCAATTCTACTATACGCGGTTCCATAATTGATGGATCGCGCTTGCAGAACAGTAAAATTGCCAGCACCTCTGAATTGGCGCGAATCGGCACTCCGAAACAAGCTTTCAATCCGGCTGCTGCCGCCATTTGCGATCGGGCAAAAAATGCATTATTGACTACAGAAACATCTTCAATCCATTCTACCTTTCTGGTTGACCAAATCCGTCCCGGCACTCCCAATCCCGGCGCGAACCTAATTTTCTTACTTTCCTGGCCAAACCTATCTAAATCGCGATCGCTAGCATACCAAGTTTCGCTGTGTTCCAAAACAGTACCATTAGCAACGGGTATCCAAGCTTCAGCAAAATTCCAGCCGATCGCAGTGCACAGCAACCGGAGGATATCAGGGAGAGCGCTGTGAAAATCTACCGACTTACTAATGGCTTGAGTTGCTGCCAGCAACAGCTTAATTTCATCTTCTGCTTGCTTGCTTTCTGTAATATCAGTTCCCGTGCCGAGAATTTGTTTTAACTGGCCCTCTGCTGTTTTTGCAAATACAGTATCTCGGCTGACAATCCAGCGCCAAGAACCATCCTTGTGCCGGATGCGGTATTCAATTTCAAAGATCTCTCCTTCTGTACCCGTTGCGACTTGCTGTAAATAATCAGGCATTTTGATGGCATCTTCCGGGTGCATTAAAGTTAACATCAACGGCCCCATTGCCTGAATCTCATCTACTGTATAGCCAATAATCTGAGAGATAGAAGCATTCGCATAAATATTTTTTTGTTCTATCAAGTCGTAAACATACAAAATATTAGGACTTGCCTCAGCAATGCGATCGCCGAACCGCTTGCTATCTTGCAAATCTGCTTCTGCTTTCTTTCTCGCAGTAATATCGCGAACAATGCAAATTATTTCGCCCTCCGGCAAAATTGTCAGCGAGACTTCTTGAGGGAATTGAGAGCCATCGCGGCGGCAGCCTACTGCTTCTGTGCTGCAATAACCTTGGTGCGCTAAAGTCGGCATAATTTCCCGCTCAAACCTTGCGAGTTCTGCACCTTCATAAAATATTTTCCAACTTTTGCCCAATATTTCTTCGAGGGCATTGTAACCGTAGATTTTGAGTTTAGCTGCGTTGGCATAAATCACATCTCCGCTGGCATTGACAATACCTATGCCTTCGGAAGCGGCTGCCATTGCTGCTGCTTGTCGCTGGAGTTTTGACTCAAAACGTTTGCGGCTGGTGATATCCCGGACGATCGCAATAATTTCGTCATCGGTGCAGAAGACAATTCTCGCTTCAAAATCGCACAGTACATCCTGAATTGGCAGTTGATATTCTACAACTTGAATCTCGCCAGTCTCGATCGCTTGTTGATTGCCGGACAATATTTTTTCAGCAAAAGCAGCAGGCAAGATGTCTTGTGCTTTTTGACCAATAAATATGTTTTCCGGTACCAGGGTTTGGATATCTTTTGCGGGTTTGAAGTCTACAAAAGTGCCGTCGGCGCGACAGCGAAATATCATGTCGGGTATCGCGTTTAAAAGAGCGCGATTAGTGGCTTCACTTTTACGCAATTCAGCTTCAGCTTGCTTGCTCAATGTAATATCTCTGGCAACTGCATAAATTAAACTTTCTTCAGCAAAAGGTGATGCCGTCCACGACAGCCATTTATAAGTACCATCTGGGCAAATACAGCGGTTTTCTAAGTTAATAACGGGGTGAGAATTTTGAAGTTTTTCTAATTCAGCTATAGTTATTTCTCTGTCTTCTGGATGCACGAATTCTATAAAAGGTTTGGCTAGAAGTTCGTCTCGGCTGTAACCTAATACATTTGACCAAGCAGGGTTTAAGCGTTTGAAATAGCCGTCAAAACCTGCAATGCAAAGTAAATCTAGCGAAATGCTAAAGAAGCGATCGCGCTCTTGTTGTGTTTGTTTTAATTCGGTGACATCGATCACCAAACCATCCCAAACTATATCGCCGTTGGCCTGCTTGGAGGGCTTAGCCGCGCCTTGCAGCCATTTCACTCGTTCTCCCGTAACTTGCCGCCACTGGTGGTGCCAAGATTCCTGAGTCACTGCTGAAGTTGCGATCGATCGATGCAAGTCTGAGATGTCATCGGTGTGAACTGTAGCAAAAGCCAAGCTGGCATTTTCTTCTATTTCTTCAGGTCTTAAATTGTAGAGCTGCCAACTCCCAGAAGAAACATAAGTAAAAGATGTTTTGCCATCCACATAAAGCCTGTATTGATAAATCATTCCCGGCACGTTAGCGCTGATTATTTGAAATCGATCTTCGCTTTCCTGCAATGCTATTTGCTGGCGCTTGTATTCGGTCACATCTCGCATGATTCCGACCAACATTTTAGTGCCGTTAGCTTTATTAAAAACTGTTTTTTTGGTAGATATAATGCGTTCTTGACCTGCGCTATCTGTAAAAGTCTCTTCCGTTTGTTTGGGAATACTTCTTTGCAATACTTGCTCGTCTTGTTGCTCAAAAACTTTGGCTTGTGCTGCGCCCAAAAACTCGTATCCCGACGTACCTATAAGTTCCGATCGCCCTTTTCCCATCAATTCGCAAAAAGCATCGTTTAGTACAACCCACCTATGTTGCTCGTCTTTGACAAAAATTGGGTCAGGAGTAGCATTAATCGTGTGATTTAAAAACTCTTCTGATGCTTTTACTTCGGCTTCGTAGCGATAGCGGTCGCTCACGTCCAAAATTACTTTAATCATCCGGTCGATCGAGCCGTCGCGGCCCCGGATGCAGCGCAGGGAAACCCGAGTATAAACTATTTTTCCATCTTTTTTGCGCCATCTTTTGTCTAAAATATAGCCTTCGCTCTCCCCGGCAAAAATTTTATTTAACTGCTCTAAACTAGCCTGCCAGTCTTCAGGATAGCCCCACTGTTCCCAATTTCCGTGCAAAAGTTCTTGGCGCTCGTATCCCAGCAAATTGCACAAAGCATCGTTAACTTCCAACCACTGGCATTGTGTGGGTTCTGAGAGGGAAACTGGAGGAGCAATAATCGCAATTCCGACGAGGGAATTTTCGACTACGGAGCGATATTTTGCTTCACTTTTTTGCAAAGCTTCTTGGTTGTGCTGCCGCTCAACTGCGTAGCGGAGCGATCGCATTAACACTTCGCTGTCGATTTTTCGCTTGACTAGATAATCCTGAGCTCCTGCTTGGATTGACTGCACGGCGAGTTCTTCATCGTTGTGCGCCGTCAGTACGACGATCGGAGTATTGAGGCTGTATTCTTGTATGTTAACAATTGTACTTATGTCTTGGCTGTCGGGCAGCGAAAGGTCAAGTAAAATCACATCAAAATGTTCGCCGAGCAAAATTTGCTGCGCTTTGCTGAGACGGTCTGTACAGCTTACTGACAGCCTTTGGGTTTCGGCTCGGCTGACATTTGTTTCTAATAACAATTCTTCGATTAGATCGGCTTCGGCTTGATTGTCTTCGACCAGGAGAACTTTAAAGCCGTTTCGCTTGGCGGTTGGGCTCAAAACTGATATCATATACCTTGTTAATTATCGTAAGGCAGTCGAGCTAATTATTATAGCATATAAATAATTGAATGCCAAAATAACGCTGGTAAAAAATAAAATTGCTTGCGTCCAAAAACTACAATGTTCTACATCGACTGTGTTTTTGCTCTAAGTAGGTCAACCCAATCAGAGGTAAAATTTTTACGGTTTTGAGAATCTGGGTTGGTGGAGGAAACAAAACTGCTCGGTGTTGTGTTTTGTGGGCGATCGCCGCGATCGAATCGCTTCACCGTCAACAGTCAACACAATTTGAGCGGTATCCCCGCACCGCTGCGCGATCGGCGCCAATAAATCCGTGGAAATTATGTCTGACATTGACATTTTTACAATTTTTTTTATGATAGCTTACCTAAACTCCCCGCTGCCATTTCTTTACTTTTTGCAATTAAATAAATCTTCCCCAGGGGTCTTGCCATTTAGCAAAAAAGTTATAAGATAGAAATAGAGGCAATTAAAAACTAGGCCGGATACAGACGCGAAAAAAATCTGAGCTTTTGGGCAACAAAACTACATTTAAAAATTGACACTCCTTTGTTTACTGTCCTTTAACCGAACTGGTCTGAATGTGAGAGGAAAAAAGCAATGCTAGACAAATTAGCAATTCAAGAAAAACAAGTTTTAATTCCCAAAGAAAAAGCCTTAATATTGTGGTTTGATGAAGTCGGGATAGCCGACATCCCATTAGTAGGGGGTAAAAATGCTTCATTGGGGGAAATGATTCAACAGTTAACCCCCAAAGGAGTCAGCGTCCCCAATGGATTTGCAACTACAGCATACGCTTATCGGTACTTCATCGAGTCGGCGGGTTTAGAAGCAAAATTGCGCGAAATTTTTGCCGATTTAGACGTAGAAAATCTCCAGAACCTCCGCATCAAAGGGAAGCAAGCGCGGGCGTTAATTCTCGATACACCGTTTCCGCGAGACTTGCAAGTGGCGATCGCAGATGCTTACGATCGACTGTGCGATCGCTACGGCGACAGTACAGACGTAGCAGTCCGTTCGTCCGCCACCGCCGAAGACTTACCAGACGCCAGTTTCGCCGGACAGCAAGAAACCTACCTCAACGTCCACGGTTGCACCAGCGTCCTCCAATGCTGCCACAAATGCTTCGCCTCCACCTTCACCGACAGAGCGATTTCTTACCGCCAACAACGAGGTTTCGACCACTTTGAAGTCGCCTTATCCGTCGGCGTGCAGAAAATGGTGCGATCGGACTTAGCATCCTCCGGCGTCATGTTCAGCATCGACACCGAAACCGGTTTCAAAAATGCCGCCCTAATCACCGCCGCCTACGGATTAGGAGAAAACATCGTTCAAGGAGCAGTAAATCCCGACGAATACCTAGTTTTTAAACCCACATTAAAACAAGATTTCCGCCCAATTCTCGACAAACGCCTCGGCACCAAAGACATCAAAATGGTGTACGATCTCGGCGGTTCCAAATACACCAAAAACCTCTCGGTAGCCCCAGCAGAACGCGGCAAATACGCCCTTAACGATGAAGAAATTCTGCAACTAGCACGTTGGGCCGTACAGATAGAAGAACACTACTCTCAAGTCCGCGGCACCTACACGCCGATGGACATCGAGTGGGCAAAAGACGGCAATACAGGCGAACTATTCATCGTCCAAGCGCGGCCGGAAACAGTACAATCACAAAAATCTGCTACAGTTTTACGCAACTACAAATTGCAAGGTTCCAGCGCAGTTTTGGCAACAGGGCGTGCCGTTGGTGAAGCTATCGGACAAGGTAAAGCCCGCGTAATTTTAGACGTTCACCAAATCGCTGACTTTGAAGCAGGGGAAGTTCTTGTTACCAACAAAACTGACCCGGATTGGGAACCGATCATGAAAAAAGCCAGCGCGATTGTCACCAATTCCGGCGGCCGTACTTGCCATGCTGCGATCATTGCCCGGGAAATGGGAATCCCCGCCATTGTCGGCACCGGCGACGGTACTAAAGTCTTGCAAAACAATCAAGAAATTACTGTTTCTTGTTCCGAAGGAGACGAAGGCAAAGTTTATTCCGGTTTAGTTCCTTTTGAAATTCAAGAAATTGCGATCGACAATTTGCCCCGCACCCGCACTCAAATTTTAATGAATGTCGGAAACCCAGAAGAAGCTTTTGGTTTGTCAGCAATTCCTTGCGATGGCGTAGGGTTAGCGCGGCTAGAATTCATCATCGCCAACCACATCAAAGCGCATCCCTTGGCACTGATTCACTTTGACGAATTGACCGACACATCAGTCAAGCGCCAAATTGCCAAACTCACAGCACTTTACAAACACAAACCCGATTTCTTTACCGACAAATTAGCCTGCGGAATTGCCACCATCGCCGCCGCATTTTATCCCAATCCAGTCATCGTGCGGATGAGCGATTTCAAGAGCAACGAATATGCTAATCTGCTGGGAGGGCGGCAGTTTGAACCGAAGGAAGAAAACCCGATGATCGGGTGGCGCGGCGCTTCTCGTTATTATGACCCGAATTACCGCGAAGCTTATGCTTTGGAATGCAAGGCATTAAAGCGAGTGCGCGACGAAATGGGCTTGACAAATGTGATTCCGATGATTCCGTTTTGTCGCACGCCGGAGGAAGGGCGCAAAGTGTTGGCCGAGATGGCGAAACACGGTTTAGTCAAGGGTGCAAATGGCTTGCAGGTGTACGTGATGTGCGAATTGCCCAGCAATGTCATATTTGCTGACGAATTTGCCCAGGTTTTTGACGGATTCTCGATCGGCTCCAACGACTTAACTCAGCTAACATTAGGATTAGACCGGGATTCTGCCTTAGTCGCCCACATCTTTGACGAACGCAATGAAGCTGTGAAGCGGATGGTGGAAATTGCCATTAAAGCCGCCAAGAAGTACGATCGCAAGATAGGCATTTGCGGTCAAGCACCCAGCGATTATCCTGAGTTTGCTCGCTTCTTGGTTGAGTTGGGAATTGATTCGATTAGTTTGAATCCCGATTCGGTTTTGAAGACTTTGCTTGATGTTGCTAAGGTGGAGGCTTCCAGTGCGGTGATGGATTTAGCGGCGCAGGTTGCTAAAGTTTAAGGGAGTATCTCAGTTTTGCATTTTTTCATTTATAGTGCTGTCCCCGCTCGCGTATTATACAATACGCGAGCGGGGACAGCACTCAAATAAAAAAATTCTTTTTACAAACATGAGATGCTCCCAAGTGTAACCCCTCTCCCGTTCGTAGCGAGGAATGCAAGTCCTCTGATTTAGAAAGGACTTGCATTCCTCACTACGAACCTATCCACAACAACCCTTACCAGCAAACGGTTAACGCACGGGCGGCATAGTTTGAGATTTCACTGGGAACTTTCCTGATTGAAAACCGTCTGTTACCCGATGATTTTAGCTTCGGGATTATGTAAATAAAAAACAAGATTATTCACAAAAGCTCTGAAAATGTGTTTACAGTTCTCCTGATTATTGTCATAGGTTTGGCTCCGTCGCTGGTGTCTTTGTGGGTGATGCGCTCTGCCGAGAGGCAAGTCAGCGAGAGAATTGCAGCGGCCAGGCGGGCGGTAGCAAATAGACCCCTGCCTGCTCAACTAGCAATGGGCGATCGCATTTACGTAGAAGGCCTGGGTTATCCGATCGGCGATATCACTTGCGAGTATAACGCTCGCTCTAATTACATTCGCTGTGCTGTGAATCCTTCTGGGCCCTGTCAAGATTGTCGGTACTATCAAGCCAGAACTCTTGACGTTCGCGCCCAAAAGATATAGGTTGTATTGGGGTTGTTGTATGCGAATATTTGCTGAGGTAGTAATCCATCAGTTAATATGTACTTACGTGGAAGGGTTGTTGTTGAAGCTTTTTGGGGACTAGCCGCGCCCAAACTAAGTAATTAAAATCTAATCGAGCAGTATTGCTGGGTTAAATTGGCCCTAACTAGCGGATGACGATCGGTGTTTTTCTAGTTGATGACTTGCGCTCAGAAACCAGATTTAGATTGTAAATCTTGGTTGGGCTGCAAAAAATCTAGGAATAAATCGGGTTTCTACTCTCTTGGGCGTAACTGGGGGAGACCCAGGAAAATCGCAAGTAGCTTACCAGCAAATCTGTAAATCGATTTCTCCAAAACATCATGAAAAATTCAGCACTAACAATTGTCTCCAGCATTTACCTTAAACAGAAATCCGCTCGAAGACTCTAAGTTGAAATTTTGAGAAGTTGCTTGTGGGTAACAATATTCTATTTTTGGCGATCGCAGATGAACGCAGTCTCAAACCTGGATTGTTGTCACTAACTAGACTGCAAGTCATAAATTTTTAATCCGCCTCGTCGATACAGGGTATGCCGATTTCAATTAAATTACACCGCCCAAAAACAATGCAGACAAGCCCCCGACTCAAGTCGCGAGCAGCCCAAAATTTTAGACTTTAGACTAAAGTTCAAGCTCCCAGATTCATCTGGCCAGGAAATCTAAAATCTAAAATCTAAAATTGACTGACATAGATGGGAAACTGCCACCCTAATTTCGTTCATCCAACCAAGTGTTAGCTTTCAGAAATGGTAAATTTTTTCTGCCCATAAAGTGTATTAGACGATCGACAGAAAACCTCATCAAGTAATTTTTTGAGGCTCGCTGTTATTGTCTGCTGCGGGAGGTAAGATATCTCCTTGTTAAAGATACACCCGCTCACAGAAAGCCGAAGGCAAAATATCACCCGATAGATAGATTATTACCATTAAAACTGTCCTGTCTCAGCCCTCGCGCAGGCGATACAGCACTTTTGCTGGTTAATGAAGTAAAAAAAGTGATTTCGCTCCGAAACCGTCTGTTTGTCAGGGTTATGACGTGTTTCAGAAGTCTAATCGGCCGACATCAAATCGGCTGTATTTCCAATGCTATCCAATAGCAAGATAGCAGAAATTTATGCTGATGAAAATCGGCATATTACTCTTTTTAACAGAATACGGTTGAGTTAAGATCGATCGCCCTAACCTCCATTTAAAAAAAAGGGGGATACAAGAAATTCTCTTTCGTCCCCGCAACGATTCGGGGGATGGGAGGAATCTCCGGGGAAGAAACAGCACTAACTGAACCTTATTGCTTTCTAAAAGTCAAACAACAGAGCAACTCAGTCTCAATTAAGCCTTGTTAAGAGGTGATAATTATTACCTCTTAATGGGTATATTGTATACAATCAGCAAGGTATCAGACAATGAAAAGCATTGGCAACAAACCAATTTTCCTGAGTCAACAAAAAACAGTTGACACCACAAGCATTGGCAGGAAAAATTCCCGAACTACCGCAACTTATCCTCAGGAAAAACAAATAAAACAAGTAAAATCAGACTGGTCTTTCCTGTCTCCAAAAATTGGTGGTGGCGCGGAAATTGAACACCTAGAGAGAGAATTTTTGCGATCGCCCGATTCGGTGGGCCCCCGGAATGTAAAAAATATACTGTTCATCGATGCCAGAGTAGAGAATAGCGACAGCTTGGCAAGAGGAGCAACAGCGGATACAGAGGTATTTTTACTGGACTCGATCGCGGATGGAGTCGATCGAATTACTAGAATTCTTGCTAATTACAGCGATTTAGACAGCCTTCAAATAGTTGCTCACGGTCAAGAAGCCAGAGTACAACTGGGGTCAGTAGAACTGTGCAGCGACAACTTAGAAACCTACAGCCATTTGTTGCAGCAGTGGGGAAACTCCCTCAGCGAGAGAGGAAATATCTTATTATTGGCTTGCCGGGGAGCAGCCGGGGAAAGCGGCCGGGCCTTCGTGCGGCGACTCAGTGAAATTACGGGTAGAGAGATTGCAGCTTCCACAGGCTTGGTAGGGAGTGCGGCGCTCGGTGGCGATTGGGAATTAGAATTTGCGACAGGAGAAATAAGGGCCAGGATTGCCCTTGAGCAAAAGGTGCTGGAGGCATACAGCGGAGTCCTCGGTACCTTAGTCAACGAAACATTTAGGAACGCCACAGTCAGGGGGCCTTGGCTCTACCGAGGACAAGACGGCAGGGTATTCGACCCCAGCTCAGTCTTTGAAGCCAACAGGCAAAGGATTCCCGGTATCACCGGAGGAAGTTCATCTGGGATACTTCCCGGTTTGGGTGGCGATGTACCACCCTCTGGGGCTTTGCAATTGACGACCAACGGTGTGGGACTGCCAGCCTTTGTTCTCTACGACAACCCCATACCCTCCACAGAGGGTCTGAAAATTACCTTCGATTTCTTTGCTTACAACGGCACTACTCTCCAAGGCCCAAACGGTTTTATCAGCCCGCAGCCAGGGGACGGCATTAGCTTCTTCCTGATTGACGGGTCAGCTAGCCCTACAGCAGCAGGAGGCTTTGGTGGTTCTCTGGGGTATGCCAACAACACCAATGGCAGCCAACCCGGATTGGTGGGAGGTTATTTGGGCATTGGACTCGATGAGTTTGGGAATTTTTCTAATGATACGGAAGGACGTGTTGGTGGAGCAGTAAATGGTACCATTCCTGGTTCAACTCTCGAAGGCTACAGACCTGATTCCATCACTCTCAGGGGTCGTCAAGCAGATAGTTATCGATTTTTAACAAACGCGATCGCCCCTTTAGGTATCGACAATATCCCCAAAAGTATTGACTTTTTAGATGCTGGGGGTACTTATGACTTCGACAATACTGTCACTACCAGTCGAGATGCAGCGAAAAGAAGCATTCAAATTACCCTAGCCCCCTCAAATTCAGCAACGCCCAACAGGCTCACCATTGCCCTAGACCTGAATAACGACGGCTTGTTCACCGGCGCGGGTGAAACTCTGATCGATATCCCCAATCTAGCAACTGCAAACGGAGCGATACCGCCTAATTTCAAATTTGGTTTTGCCAGTTCGACGGGAGTTGCAAGCAACTTCCACGAAATTCGCAACCTCGCAATCGAGACTGTCAATCCTACTCCCACCATCTCTGCTGATGTGGCCACCATCAAAAGTGGCCCGCAGTTCATCAAAACAGGTGCTGGCAGTATTACCTACACCATCACTACTACTAACAAGGGGACATCGCCGGCTGAACAAGTTTTGGTTCAAGACGAATTGCCTCCGGAACTCGTTCCTGTCGGCGGAGCCAATCCCATTCGCCAGATCAGTGGGGGTGGCCTTTACTCAAGCACGACGCGGAACGTCACCTGGCCGAAAATTCCCGTTCTCGGTGTCAATCAAAGCGTCACCTACACCTTGTCAGTTGCTTTACCCCCAAGTCTAAATCCTGGCAGCAGCTTAACCAACACCGCATTCAGCAGTGCCAGCACTTTCGACCCCGATCTCAGCAACAACGACGGTTCAACGTTCATAGGCCAACAACAGACTACTATTTCCCCTACTGTTGCCGATCTCGTTACTACCAAAAGCGGCCCCGTCACTTCTGTGGCCGGGTCAACGATTACCTATACCCTGACCACAGCCAACCTGGGGCCAGACCCGGCTCTCAACGCGACTATCACTGACAGCATTGTTCCCGGTTTGACTGGAGTCAGCGCATCGGACAATGGCACTTACAATCCGGCTACAGGGATTGTCACCTTCCCGGTGCTGACATCCCTAGCCATCAGTACAACAGTTAACCGCACCGTCAGTTTCGTTGCTCCACCGACCCTTACTTCAATCAGCAACACGGCTCGCAGCAGCTCGGAGACACCCGACCCCTTTCCCCGCACCAACGACGGCAGTACCACCAATAAAGACGGCACTCCCACGAATTCCACTGTTGTCACGACTATTACGCCCAGCGCTGATGTGGTAACAATTAAGAGCGGGCCGACGGGTGCGCTGCCTGGAACCCCTGTCAGCTACAGAATTACGACAGTCAATAACGGGCCGAGCCAAGCAGAAGCCGTCACGATCGCTGACAGCATCATTCCGGGCTTGACGGGAGTCACGGCATCGGACGGTGGCACCTATAACGCAGTTACGGGGATTGTCAGCTTCCCTGCTGTTGCGATCGCCAGTGGCATTACAGTCAATCGGACGATCGGCTTTGTGCCCCCAGTCGCCCTCCCCTCAATCAAAAACACGGCAACAAGCTCCTCGGCGACTCCCGACCCCACCCCAGGAAACAACAACGGCACAAACCCTGAGTCCAGTGTCAGCACTACGCTCGGAGCTATTGCCGATGTTGTTACCACCAAAAGTGGGCCCACAGCTACTACGGCCGGTCGCACAATCAGCTACACGATCGCCACAGCCAACATCGGCCCGAGTCAGGCAGATGGCGTCACGATTACTGACAGCATCGTTCCCGGCTTGACGGGAGTCACGGCATCCGACGGCGGTACGTACAACCCAGTTACCGGGATTGTTACATTCCCTGGGATTGCACTCGCCAGTGGCGCATCAGTCAATCGGACGATCGGCTTTGTCGCCCCAGGTACCCTGACCTCAATCAGAAATACGGCTCGGAGCTCCTCGACGACTCCCGACCCGATCGGCACCAACAACGACGGCAGCACCACCAATCAAGACGGCACTCCCACCAACTCATCTGTTGCCACCAGCATCACGCCCAGCGCTGATGTGGTAACAACCAAAAGCGGCTCGACGCTCGCCATTCCCGGTGCTACAGTCAGCTACACGATCGCCACAGCCAACAACGGCCCGAGTCCGGCAGAAGGCGTCACGATTACTGACAGCATCATTCCCGGCTTGACGGGAATCACGGTATCCGACGGCGGCACCTACAACGCGGCTACAGGGATTGTCACTTTCCCGGGTATTTCGATCGCCAGTGGCGTATCAGTCACTCGGACGATCGGCTTTATCGCCCCAACAACCCTGACTAGCGTCAGAAACACGGCAAAAAGCACCTCGACGACTCCAGACCCAGCCCCTGGTAACAACGACGGCACAAGTCCGAATGCCACTGTCAGCACTTCGATCGGTGCTGTGGCCGATGTGGTAACTAGGAAAAGTGGGCCCGCGAGCGCCAATCCTGGAACCACAGTCAGCTACACAATTAGCACGGCCAACAACGGCCCGAGTCAGGCAGAAGGCGTCACGATTACTGACAGCATCATTCCCGGCTTGACGGGAGTCACGGCATCGGACGGCGGCACCTACAACGCAGCTACGGGGGTTGTCAGCTTTCCTGCTATTGCGATCGCCAATGGCATTACAGTCAATCGGACGATCGGCTTTATCGCCCCAACAACCCTGACTAGCGTCAAAAACACGGCAAAAAGCACCTCGACGACTCTTGACCCCACCCCGGGAAACAACGACGGTTCCGATCCTACTGCCACTGTCAGCACTACCCTCGGTGCTGTTGCCGATGTCGCAACAACCAAAAGCGGGCAGACGATCGCCACTGCTGGAACCACAGTCACCTACACAATTAGCACGGCCAACAAGGGCCCGAGTCCCGCAGAAGGCGTCACAATTACTGACAGCATCATTCCCGGCTTGACAGGAGTCACGGCATCCGACGGCGGGGTTTACAACCCAACCACAGGGATTGTCACCTTTCCTGCGATTGCGATCGCCAATAACCTTACAGTCACTCGGACGATCGGCTTTGTCGCCCCAGCTACCCTGACTAGCGTCAAAAACACGGCTCGGAGCAGCTCAGTCACTTCTGACCCCACCCCGGGAAACAACGACGGTTCCGATCCTAATGCCACGGTGACCACCACTGTCAGCACGACACCGCGCCGCAACATCCCCCCTACAGCAGAAAACGATAACGTCACTCTGGGGCGTAACAGCGCTGCCAGGCTCGCGAACTTGGGAGGAACAGACACAGACGGCACTGTGGTTTCCTTCACGATCGACACTTTGCCTCCAACAAATGAAGGCGTCCTATTTTTGGGCGACCCAGCTAACGGTGGAGTAGCGGTTACAGCCGGTCAAGTCCTGACGGCGGCTCAAATCAAGCAGTTGTTCTTCCGATCCACAGGCATTTTTACAGGGGCAAACTTTACCTACAGCAGCACGGACGATCAAGGAGCACGCAGTCCCGCAGCTACTGTTGCCCTAATTCCGCCGCAGTTCAAGGAACCGCCGGTACCAGTTAATACCAACTCTCCTGTGGCGCCGAACGCCACCATCAACCTCACGGGGCTGATAGCAAACGACCCGGATAGCCCGATCGCTTCTTACAAGATCGACACTCTGCCCCCGGCAGACCAAGGCGTCCTATTTTTGGGCGATCCGGCTAACGGCGGAGTGGCAATTACACCAGGTCAAGTCCTCACCCCAACGCAAATCAACCAACTATTCTTCCGGGCCACAGGCGCGTTCAGAGGGGCCAGCTTTACCTACAGCGCGACAGACACCACCGGGTTGCCCAGTCCGGCCCCCGCTACTGCCTCCCTGTTCCCGCCTCCGGTTAACCTACCCCCGGTTGCTAACAACGCCAGCGTCAGCTTGCTGCCCGGTAGCGCTATCAATATCCCCGGACTCGGAGGATCAGACGACGGCACTGTGGTTTCCTTCAAAATTGAGACTCTGCCGCCAACTAATGAAGGTGTGCTGTTCTTGGGCGATCCGGCCAACGGGGGAGTACGAGTTACAGCCGGTCAAGTCCTGACACCAGCTCAAATTACTCAGTTGTTCTTCCAGGCGGGCACCGATTTTAAAGGGGCAAACTTCACCTACAGTGCCACCGACAACCTCGGCGCTACCAGCCCGGCCGTTGCTACTGTCTCCGCACTGCCGATCGCACTTAACCAACCGCCGGTACCATTGAATGCCAATACCTCGGCGGCCCCCAGCAGCACGATTACCGTGCCCGGACTAGCAGGCCGAGACCCCGATCCGGGCGATACGATCGCCTCCTTCGACATCAAAACCCTGCCACCAATAGCTCAAGGTCGTCTGTTCTTAGGCGATCCAGCCAGCGGCGGAGTTCCAATTACGATCGGTCAGATCCTGACGCCTGCTTCGATTAACCAATTGTTCTTCCAGGCATCGGGCAACTTCACCGGTACTACCTTTACCTACGGCGTCACAGACAGCCGCAGCCTAGGCAGTCCCACTGCGGCAACTATCTCAATTTTGGCCGCACCCGTCCCGCCCACACCCACACCGCCCACACCCACACCGCCCACACCCACGCCAATTCGGCAACCGACGCCCACACCTACCCCGATACTGGTACCCACGCCCACACCAGTACCCACGCCCACACCAGACATCCCGCAGCCACCGACACCGACACCCACACCAACACCCCCGCCTATTTTCGGGCCAGTACCCGAACCTGATACGGGCTGCGATTGCACGCCCTTACCCCTGCTGCCTCCGATTACATTTATCCAACCGCAGGCAGGGCAAATACTCAACTTCGACTCTAACGCCGTAGAACTCACCGACATCCAAAACACGATCCTCGGCACTCCCGAAGACGACTATTTAAGCGGGAACGACACTAACGAACTGTTTCTTGCCGAAGCTGGGAACGACATAGTTTTAGGTGAAGACGGCGCTGATATTGTCTTCGGAGACCAAGGGGCAGACTTCATCGCTGCCGATAAGGGCAATGACATCGTTTACGCGGGCAAAGAAAATGATGTGGTGTTTGGAGGGAAACAAAACGATCGCATTTTTGGCGATCGCGGTGCGGACTTATTGTCGGGCGATCGCGGTGATGATACGATCGTCGGCGACAACGGCAACAACATCGACTTGACTGGTAACGAAGCCGATCTGATTTTCGGTGGCGAAGGAAGCGACGCAATTGCTGGCAATCAAGGCAACGACATCATTTTCGCCGGCAAAAGCCCAGACATCGCCTACGGGGGCAAAGAGGACGACGCGATCTTCGGCGATAAGGGCCCTGACACCCTCTACGGCGATAGCGGGAACGATTCCCTGTTCGGTGGCGTCCTCAACTCCCTAGATAGCGACCCAGACGGGCAAGATTTGCTGTTTGGAGGCAATGGCAATGACATACTATTCGGCCAAGAAGGCGACGATACTTTGCTCGGTGGCAACGGCCGGGATTTGGCCTATGGAGGCAAAGGGGGCGATCGCATTTTTGGCGAAATTGCTTCCGACACACTCTACGGCAATCAAGGTTCTGATACCCTCGTCGGCGACTACGGTACTGCTGTTGGCACCACAATTGCTACTGATGAAGGCGACTTAATTTTCGGCAACGATAGCGGCGACATCATCGGCGGCGGCAGCGGTAACGACAGCATTTTTGCCGGCAAAGGCAATGACTTAGTTTACGGCGGCAAAGACAATGACCTGATTTGGGGCGAACTCGGTTCCGACACCCTTGTCGGCGACGAGGGAGAGGATTCGCTTTACGGCGGCTTGCAAAACGAATTCGTCAGCGACGCCAACGGCCGCGATTTGCTGTTTGGGGGCAACGGTAACGACTATCTCAACGGCGGTGAGAGTTCCGACTCTCTCGGCGGCGGAGAAGGCAACGATACTGTTCGCGGCGGCAAGGATGACGATTTGATGCACGGAGATGCCGGCGATGACTTGATGTACGGCGATGGCGGCAGCGATATTATGTGTGGCGATGATGGCAACGATACCATGTATGGCGATCGCGACGATAACCAGGATGTCTCGGTGGGTGCTAATGGCCAGCAAGAGTGCATGAGTGGCGGCAACGGCGAGGACTTGTTATATGGCAATGAAGGCCAAGATACTCTCAACGGCGATGACGGTAACGACACTCTCTACGGAGGGACAGATAACGACATTCTCAACGGCGGTTCTGGCGATGACTGGCTGTTTGGCGGTGCGGGCGAGGATACTTTAATTGGAGGTACTGGGAGCGATCGTTTTGTGTTAGATAGCAACAGCGGTATCGATACTGTCCTGAATTTTGAAGTAGGAATCGACAAGTTTGCTTTAGCTGGCGGCTTGAGTTTTGCTCAGTTGCAAATTAACTCCACGGCGAACGGAAGTGTCCTGCAAATAGCCTCTACTGGGCAGGTTGTAGCTAATATTTTGGGAGCCAGTAATGCTATTACTGCTCTGGATTTTGTGACTTTTTCCCAGTAAACAGCACCGCGCATTTAATGCGCCCAATTTGACCTAATATTGAGAAACCCGGTTTGCGAACAAACCGGGTTTCTCAATATTTAATTCGAGATTTGAGATTGGATATCAAATCCGGTAGCATCGGAATTATTACCCAAAGCCAGGACACGGCACTGCCGTGTCCCTACAATTAATCACGGTAGGGACACGGCACTGCCGTGTCCTCTATATGATTCCGGTGCAACCGGAATTGATATCATATCAATTCCGGTTGTATCGGAATAATTTAACCGCAGAGAACGCAGAGGGCGCGGAGGCAGAGAATAGAGAGATGAATGATTCCGATGCTGACGGAATTGATATGAGATTTAAGATTTCACAATCCTCCATCTAATTTAATTTCACATCGATTACCAAGGACTACCAATCATTGTAAAAGCAGACCAAAAATAGGGATGAGTGAGATTTTGTGCAGCGAAGCTATCTTCCCCTAATGAGTTCCCGTTCCCCGTAGGGGTTCCCGAAGGGTAGGGTAGGGAATCGCCATTACCTGCCATTTCTCGGATGGCTTGCTGGCTATTTTGCCCTCCCCGTTTGGCTGCAACAAAAGGGCCCCACAAGACTCCATTTTCGATCCGAACTTGACCTTGGATCATAGCAATTTGCGCTGCTCTGAGAGCTTCAGCTTTGATCGGAGCTGTTTTTAATTGATGGTAAAACTCGCTCATCAATGCTAACGTACCTTCATCAGAAACATACCACAAACTCGCTAAAGCCGACTTAACTCCTGCTTGAAATGCCAAGCCAGCAAAACCCATTTCCGTTGTCTCATCTCCGAGTGCTGTGCGGCAAGCTGATAGTACCAATAACTCCACAGGTGGATTGTTCCACCCCAAATTTCTGAGTTGATCTAATTGCAGTTTTCCATCCCACAGTTGAATAAAAGAGTTGCTCGCTGCTCCCGGTTTAAACTCGCCGTGAGTTGCTAAATGAATTATTTGATAAGGATTTCTACTGCGTTGGAATTTCAGGTTGTTCAGGGTAAATTGTTCGTTCAAGAAAGATTTCCCCTGCCACAAATCTACAATAGTAGATAGTTCTATTGGCACTGCTGGTAGGGGATCTAACCGATCGAATTGAGCGGCTCCCATTGCTAAAACAGAGGCATTTTGTAGCGATACATAGCGGGTATCGGTAAGTGAAATAGCTGGTATTAGACTGAGAGAATATTTTTCGACCAGGAATTGTTTGCCGTCATAAAGAGCAGATAAGGGGAGACTCCGCAAACCGGTATCCAGTGAAAATAACAGCGTATTGATATTTTGTTCCTGCAAGTCTGTTTCTAAAGGTGCAATCAGCAAACTATAAAGTTTTTGAGCGGATGCTTTGTAGCTGGTGGTGTTCAGATTCCCAGGATTCAAGATTTCTGCGCGGAATTCCGTTGCTAGTTTGATGATCCTCTCCCGATTGGCTTCCGGTACAGTTTTTCTAATCGCCGAACCTTCGGGAGAGAACAGTAATAATTCTACTCGATCGCTAAATAAGTTAATATAAATAATTGCCGATCTCTTGCCTGTTTGCGAGGCAACTTTGAGCAAAGTTTCGCGGATATTTTCAGCGCCGAGATTGGGATTGGTAAAGCCATTCCCAAAATAATCAGCATATTTCTCAGCTCGGTTTCCATCTAAAGATAGCATGGAATTGATGTTAGCAATTGCCTGCATATTTGCCGAAGGATTCGCTACACCACTGGGAATATTCGGGACGCCGGGGGGCAGATTCTGCCCGAGGCGGGCCCGCATTTGAGTTATATTGGGCGCAGCGGACATCGGGGGATTCCCGGGAAGATTGCGAGCATCAATTACCTGAATGTTGGGAGCCAGTGTTGGAGCTTTGTTAGGATTAATCTGTTGGTTGATAATAAAATTTGGCTGGCTACTGGTAAAAATGGAAGTGCGATCGATATTCCCATTTATCGGCAGATTGTTAATAATCGGGCGCGCAGACAACAGCTCCATATTATTCATCGTCGGCACGGAAAAACCTCTAGGAATAAGCTGTTGGTTTATAGGAAAATTTGGCTGGATATTGGGTACCAGAGCATTTTGCAGATTGTTACCCTGTTTCACAATTTGAGCGACTAAATTGGGAGGAATCTGAATATTATTAGGAAGAAAATTTAAATTAGCCGTATTAGGTTGTGGAGACATCACAACATTAGTATTATTAGGAGTGACATTGAGATTTGCTGTATTAAGCTGTGGAGGCATATCGTCCTTATTGTCATTAACAGGCGGATTGGGATTGCTCGTATTAGTAGTTTGTGGAGCGCTGGCGCCATTATTAGTATTAGCAGCCGGATTGGGATTGTTGGTATTACTAGGTTGTGGAGATGTTTGAGCTGTCCCGCTGTTATTTTGTCTTAAATTATTAGGAGGGAGAGTTTGCGAGGCAGATCTGGTTAATTGAACGCTACCGTCACTATTAACAGCAACATCTGAAGCATTATTAACTTTTTCACCCTTACCTGTCAGCAATTCGGGAAGAGTTGCAGATGAGTTTTCGCTGGATGTATTGGGATTTTCCCCTTGAGAATTCAATGCTTGGCTGCTGACTTCTATACTGAGCAAATATCCTGGTTGGCTGATACGGACAACACTTGGGCTTGTTACTGAAAGGATGTTAATTGTACCTCCCAGTGCTGTAACTTGACCTGTATTTGTAACCCTGCCACCGAGTAAAGTTATATTTTCCCCTGGTTTTACCGCCAAGTTGCCGCGATTCACAATGCTGGCAGGTGTCACATCCGAAAATACAAAACTGCTGGGATTTCCTGTTAAATTCAGATAGTTGTTAGAACCGATCGCGTTCAAAAAATTATTGCCAAAACCCATGCTATTAGC
Organism: Microcoleus sp. PH2017_09_SFU_O_A; assembly: GCF_020738625.1. NCBI lineage: Bacteria > Bacillati > Cyanobacteriota > Cyanophyceae > Oscillatoriales > Microcoleaceae > Microcoleus > Microcoleus sp. PH2017_09_SFU_O_A. The sequence continues at coordinate 4,191 of NZ_JAEQCF010000052.1, read as the reverse complement.
AGTGGTAGCAGTAAAGGATGCGGGTACATTTAACTGAGAATTACTGCCAAAAATAATACCCGCTGGATTGATTAAAAACAAATTGGAATTGCCACCGCTAACTTGGATCGAGCCATTAATTATAGACGGTTCTCCGCCAACAACTCGCCCTAAAATATTTTGGATGTTAGGATTGGAAATAAAATTCGCTGTTTGATTTTTGTTCAAGCCAAACCGTTGGAAACTCTGGAAAAGATTAACCCCATCTCCCGATAGTTTACCACCGCTAATATCGATTCGATTTCCTTGAGGGACGATGGTAGTACCGGTGCCGTCATTCGCGGGGATAACCGATTGCCCGAAAGCAGCCGTTTCCCCGAGGAATAAGCAAAATGATAAAATTAAAAACAGCTTTTTTGCTTGACTTTTTGCTTGATTGTTGGCGATTTGGTACAGTAAAATCATTATCCAGAACCTTCCACTACTAAACAAACATTTCCGGGCATCCAGTCGCTGACTAATTTAGAGATTGTCTCGGCTAGATCGAAGTCTTGTTGTGTCAGCGCCTCTGCATCGTGAGTTGTGAGACTTATCGTGACGCGGTTGTAAGCAATAGCAATATCGGGATGGTGGCCAGCTTTTTCTGAGGGGGAAATCAGACAATTTACAAAACTGACAGCTTCGACAAAATTTTTAAATTCGTGCGTATATTTAATAGTTTTACCTTCTCTAGTCCAATTAGGCAAATTTTGCAAGCGCTGAGAAACTTCCTTTTCGCTTAAGGGTTTGAGTTTGCTATTTTCATAATTTTGTGCTACGAATTTAGAGGATATTGAGCGATAAGCGGGTGCAACCTGTTCGGCTGTTGGCGGGATTCTATCAGACGAAGCAAGAAGCAAGAAAGACGAAGCAAGAAGGAAGAGGCAAGAAGGAAGAGGCAAGAGGAAAGAAGGAATCAGGAAGTTTAGCAATGATTTTGTAATCGATGTCAGTGATTGAAGGAAGATGCAAGAAGCCAAAAAGACGAAGGAAGAGGGAATCAGGAATCAGGAAGTTCGGCAACGGATTTTGTAATCGATGTCAGTGATTGAAGGAAGATGCAAGAGGGAATAAGTAGGCTGCGTCGCTACAAGAATTCTGGCTATTTACAATTATGGCATAGCGGCGCACCTTACTAGGATACTCTCTCGGAAATGACGATCGCAACTAATGACTGCTGACTAATGACTAACAGACATCTTCAATAACTCTCAATATCTTTCCCCGCTTGGTTTCTGGCGGTTGGTGCTTTAAGGGATCGATCGCCAGAAACCAACGCTTCAATACTACAAACCGTTTTTTAAGTAACCGGACACAATTAATTGCACAATCAAAGGCCAGAAATTACTAATTTACAAGCTTGGCGAGCGATCGTAGTGTAATTAATTTTATCATTAATAAATAAAGGTACGTAGTTGGGCTTGAGCCTCCTTTATCTATACGTCTAAAGAGGGCTGAAGCCCAACTACGTACCTATCTCTCTCTCCCCATAATAAAACTACCATGCTTCGATCGGGGGATGCGAGGGGATCTCTTGAAATTTCTTATTCAAAGCGTATTGCAAAAACAATCTTAGTGAGAAAGGCAAGTCCGCATCCAAGAGAGGACTAAAGTCCTCACTACAAACCCAACTAATGTTTGTTTAAAAAATCTAATCCTAAAAAAATAGCTGCGATGCTTCCAGCTACACAAATTTCTCGATTGGTTATTTTCAACAAAACTTCTGAAATGGGTACTAAAACTACTTCAATATCTTCTGTAATATCCAATTTAATTTGGCTGGCAAGCTTGACATTTTTACCAAGGTATAAGTAAATAGAATTAGTGTCTTTTACGGGATTGTCGTATAAAACTGCTAGTTCCAAAATTTCTTCAGCAACATATCCGGTTTCTTCAGCCAGTTCTCGGGCGGCAGCAGCTTTGCCACTTTCTTCGGCAGGATTGAAACTCCCAGCCGGGAGTTCGAGTAAAATTTCGCCGACGCCATGCCTGTATTGACGCACACATACAAGTTCTTGCTGTTCTGTTACCGCAAATATTAGGGCGATATTGGGTCGGACATTAATAAAAAAGTCGTCGATAATTTGTCCGCTTGGCAATTCTATTTCATCTTGCCTGACTTGACACCACTTGTGGTTAAGCACCAAGCGCGATCGCAGTAATTTCCATTTAGTTAAATTTTTCATATTATTGAATTATTCATAAAACGCGCACGACTAATCCTTCTTCGGCTGCTTGTGGCGTACCTTACCCTAGTTGAAGGGTCAGGAAAAGAACAGAAGGATGAATGCGTATCTGCTGGCATCCGGCATCAGGCAGAAAGTGTTAATATCAAATCCGTTAACATCGTCCTGTATTTATCTCTCTCTTCCCTTTCTCTGTGTTCTCTGCGTTCTCTGCGGTTAAATCATTCCGATCCAACCGGAAACGATATAACTTCCAATTTTTCAATTACCCATTAATGCTAAAATTTCAGCGTTAAGCTACCCTTGCGGTTAGTTGTACTGCCGATCGCACCTATCCCGATCGCAAATCGCCCGCAACACCTCTACCAAAAAAAATTATCCTCAAAGCTAGTTAAAATCTCAACTTTTACACAGCCATGCAATACAAAAAATTACCACCGAAATTTTGGACAGACTTACACAAACTAACACCTAAGTGTCTGGTACCCTCATTTTTAGGCTCTGTGTCGATCGCCCTGAGCATAGCAGCAACCACCACAGTTGCGACACTCCAAATCGCACAGCAACCAGCCAATGCTTCTACAGTCACGAGTTGGCGGTTCGATCCAGCTACAAATCAGCTAGAAATTACTCTCCCAGAGGGCAAAACTCCCACCTATTCCCTACTCAACCCGTCTCAAATTGCTGTGGATTTGCCCAATACTCCGATCGCCGTTGATGCAACTCAACTATACCCGCAAGGCAATGTGCGTTCCGTGGCGATAATTCAACTGCCATCAGGAAACGCGAGAATTTTGGTAAATTTGGCTCCCGGAGTAGCTTTCAACGGTGAACAAATTAAATTTCAAAGAGTCGGGGTAGAAAATCGCTGGGTGTTGCGTCCCTCGATCGAGCCTGCTTCCTATCAAGCAACTCTCGAAACGCAAGCACCGCCTGCAATCCCAGTACCACCTAATCCGCAGTCAGCCGATTCTAACTCAACTCCTGCCAAAGCGTCTGTCCAACCTGCCTCGGCTGAGGTTATAACTTACGAGCAAAACTCTTCGGGGATGTCAACTCCAAACGACCAAATCCGACCGATAAATGTGCCTTTGGTCAGGGTTCCGGTTAACAGACGGCAGGGGGTAAGTTCTGCCCCTGTACGCCGTCCTGCTGCTTCCTGGGAGCGGATTATCGATTTTGGTCAACCGCTTCGCTAATACTCGCTTGGAGTCGATCGCACCTATGTTATTCGATCGTCCGATCCTCGCAGTTAGAAATTTTGACCTTCACTGGGTGGAGCGATCGAACCCGGTTGGTTGAGGAACAGGTTTTTAGCGCCGTCGTTTTGGTAAATACAGTTAATGTCAGGTTGACCTTCCAGGGCGCCGGTGAAGCCAAAGGTGTTCATGCGATTTTTACACTCGCGCACTTGCTCTTGGTTGATCAGTTTTCTTTGTTCGAGAATTGCCCAGTTATTGGTTCGCAGGACGCATCCGGGACGCATACTCGGCTGGGAGATGTAGACGTTGAAGGGGTTAAGGGTGACGAAGAGGCGCATATCTGTCACCATTGCGCTGGCTCCAAACTGTACGCAAAGTTCGGGGTTCGGGGCGCTGCGATCGATAAATTCCCGGGATGCTACGTTTTGTGGGCTAATTGTAGCTGTGGAACTGAAGGCAATGCCGATCCCAATTCCCAGAATAAAAACGGCTGTTAAAATCCCTAGGGTGGCGGAATTGAGGAAAGAGGGTTTGCCAGACTGAGGTTGTCGTCGCGACGATCCGCCAAATGAGCCGGAGTCTTCATCTCCCCGGAATGGGTCGCCGAATCTGTCTCTGTCGTTGTAGGAGTTAGGTTTGCGTTTCATATAAAGTTCAGTCCGTTCTGGGGATTTAACAGTTGACACACCTCTGCCTAAAGGCGAGAGGATTCTTGCTTCAGTGGGATTCCGACGAATTTACCCTCGGCAAGCATCTTGACCGTATGCCCTACGGCTGCAAGTCCT